>CACXGJ010000029.1 GCA_902767125.1 uncultured Ruminococcus sp.
ACGGGCGTGTCACTTTGCTTGCGGAAGTCCTGCAAGAGGATTTCGCCGTTTATATTCGGAAGGTTGATGTCAAGCAGTATCAAATCAACATTAGCAGCTTTCATCTGCTCAGATACATTATTATAATCCGTTACACGAATGGGTTCATAGCCTGCATTTTGAAGCAATAAGAATAGCTCATCACGCAATGTTGTTTCGTCTTCTATTATCATGATTTTTTTCATTTCTGTTGCTCCTGTTCCGTAGTGATATTATTATCGTATCATATCTTGGGGAGTAAATCAAGTTTTAGATTTGCAACCTTGACTCCAAAGGAATCAGAATTCCACTACTTTGCCCGTGCTTCGTGCAGGGCTTTTTCTTTTAAAAAAACGAAAAAAAGTCAGCCTTGCAGGTGATGTTGAACCGCACGGCTGTTATGCTATATCTGTAATATTCAATATTTTATTAATCAACTGCTTACGATATCCCAATAGATATTTTTTACTTATTGATCAAACTGTCGGACAAAATAGGAACAAAAAAAGCGGCAGAAGAGTTAGGGATACCGGATGGAACGCTGTCCGGTTGGAGAAAAAAGGCAAAGCAGGGAAAAATATATCTCGAAGCAGGAAACAGTACGCCAGAAAGTGCAATGAGCATGGCGGAAGAATTGGAAATGTTCAGGAAGAAAAATAAAGAGCTCGAAAAAATGAATAAGTGAAATTGTCAATATTACTTGACATAAAAAAGTTGAATTATTTTTAAAGCTAATAACTCATGTAATACCTGAATCAGTTTTGATTGCAGATTCTGTTTTTTTGAATTTAAATTAAAATGCAGATGATATAATTGACTTTTTGTACGAAATATAATATAATATATTTTGTATTTTAAGTCATATTTGACTGAAAAATGACTTAAACAAGCAGAAAATGACAAATAAGTTTTATTAGGGATTGTTTGATTATGCAAAAATTAACAGCAACTATCGTTGCCTACAAAGATTACAGTGATATACGAAAGACTATTGAATCCATAGAAAAATATACCAATAAAAGTATCAGCAAAAAAATATACATTGTAGATAATGGTGTTGCGGTTTCGGATCCTGACGAGGTGAGGGCTTTCATAGATCATATCAAAAAATATGATGATGTTGAATATCATGATATGAACATGAATCTGGGATTTGGAAAGGGACATAACTATGTACTGCCGTATCTTGATTCAACATATCATGCCATTATTAATCCTGATATATTGCTGAAGCATGATGCGTTGGGGATAATCGTGGATTATCTTGACCAAAACAGTGATGTCGGGATGTGCATACCGAACATTACGGATGTACATGGCAAGAGGTATGATATATATCGTGAAGAAGTCACAGTATTTGATATGTTTATCAGAATGTTTTGCAGAGGATTGTTCAAAAAAAGAAAGGCTCGTCATACAATGCAGTATGAGGATTATTCAAAGCCCTTTCAGGTTCCTTTCGGACAGGGGAGCTTTCTTGTGATACGAACAGAGCTTTTTAAGGAATTGAACGGCTTTGACGAAAGGTATTTTATGTATATGGAGGATGCAGACCTGTGTAAGCGTGTGAATAAGCGTTCAAAGCTAATGTACCTGCCTTATGCCACAGTGATACATAAATGGAGGCAAGGCTCACATAAGAATAAAACGCTTTTCAAATATCATCTGAAATCTATGGTACAGTACTTTAAAAAATGGGGGATAAAGTGGGTATAATGCTTCAGACTGATAATATTGCAATATTGATGGCGACCTATAACGGAGAGAAATATATAAAAGAGCAGATAGAGTCTGTTCTGTTCCAAAGCCGAAGCGATTGGGAATTGTATATACATGATGACGGTTCGGTTGACGGGACGATGCAGATAATAGACAGTTACTGCATGAGATATCCGGATAAGATACATAGGATATCCGGTGCATCAACAGGAGGAGCAAGGAATAATTTTTTTTATCTGCTCGGGTGTGTTGATGCACCTTATTATATGTTTTGCGATCAGGACGATGTGTGGCTTAAAAATAAGATAAAAAAAACATATTCTGCAATGAATAAGCAGGATGATGGAAAGCCTGTTCTTGTATTCACCGATCTGAAAGTAGTCGATGAAAAGCTGAATGTTATCGCAGACTCAATGTGTAAGTATCAGAAGCTGAATTGCCGTGATACATCGGTGAAGCGTGTTTTGATACAGAATATGTGTACAGGATGTACGATGATGATAAATCGTGCATTGAGAGATGAAATGATAAAAGCAAAGATATCGGATAATATTATCATGCACGATTGGTGGGCGGCACTGATTGCTGCCGAGTTCGGAAAGATGTATTTTATCAGTGAACCCCAGATACTGTACAGACAGCACAGAAATAACAGTGTAGGTGCAAGCGGCTTTGATATAAAGTATGTCTTCAATAAATTTTTCAGAAACAATGAGATAAAGAGATCGTTGAGAAATAAAGAAAAACAAGCATTGTATTTTTCGGAGCTGTATGGATTGAAGGATGATGATATAGCCTTCAAATACGGGAGAGTGAGACAGCTTTCAAAAATAAGACGAATACATTTTTATATAGTCAATGATATGTACATGAACGGTTTGAGCAGAAATATCGGATTGTTCCTGTATTGTTGACCATGAGTTTTTCACAGGACTTGTATTGGGGAGGGATGAGCGATAGGTATAAAAGAAAAATGGAATAAAATATCCATTACAGCAAAGGTCTCGATAGCATATACCGTTTGCGGTATCCTTCAAAGATGCCTGTCATTTATAACCCTGCCGCTGTTTACAAGGCTGCTCACGACAGAACAGTACGGGCAGTATACTATATATCAGATGTGGTATGGAGTGTTGTTTATTTTTTTGACCTTGAATCTTGGAGAGGGTTCGTTTTCAACAGTCATGGTCAAATATGAAAAGGACATGGATGGATACATATCATCTGTCGAAGGCATATGTATAATGCTTTCACTGATTTTTATGGTCATATATTTGCCGTTTCATCAGTTATGGAACCGGTTGTTTGAGCTGCCGACAGGCTGTGTTTGTCTGATGGTCGCCGAGATACTCGGAGCAACAGCCATTCAGATGTGGAGCGGCAAAAAAAGATTTGAATTTAGATATAAAGCAACCTTGGGACTTATCTTGGGGATATCGGTGCTGTCACCTGTAACGGCATATTTTCTTGTTATCAATTCTGATGAAAGGGGATATGCGAGGATAATCGGATATTCGGCAGTTCATGCAGTTATCGGTTGGACGGTGCTTATTTTCAATTTGGTAAAAGGCAGAAAGATAATAAATAAAGAATATTGGAAATATGCCTTTGGTTTCAATATACCGCTGCTGATATATTATCTTTCTCAAGTGATATTCAATCAGAGTGACCGTATAATGATAAGTCATATGGTCGGGACAGACAAGGCAGCAATATATGGAGTTGCCTATTCTTTGGCGACTGTCATGATATTTGTGATAAATGCCATAAACAGTTCATATGTTCCATGGTATTACGGGAATCTGGATAAAGGAAGGCAAAATAACAATAGATATGTATCAACGGGATTGTCGGTTATGATAGGGGTGATGCTGTTGGGAGTCATATGGTTTGCACCCGAGATAATCAAAATCATGGCAGGCGAACAGTATTATGAAGCAATATATGTTGTACCGCCTGTAGCAATCAGCCTGCTTTTGCTTTTTTATTCACAGCTGTTCATAAATGTGGAGTTCTATTATGAGCAAAAGAAAAAGCTGATCGGTGCATCTGTCAGTGCAGCGTTGATAAATCTTGTTCTGAATCTGATATTCATTGATATTTTCGGCTTTGTAGCGGCTGCCTACACGACCTTGGCAAGTTATATAGTCTTTGCTTTTTTGAATTACAGAGCCATGAAGCAGGTCATTGATGAGGTGAGTGCAGAGGATGAGGGATACAGCTATAAGGCATTAATACTTATCTTTTTGGGATTATGTGTTCTTTCGGCTGTCGGGGCATTATTGTATGAATTGTTTTTGGTAAGACTGATGATTTTGGCAGTTGTTTGTGCTGCAGTTTTTATAAAGAGAAGGTACTTTATAGATCTGTTCAGACAGATAAAGGGAGTATGATAAAATCCCCCTTCACTCAAATCGGGTGAGGGGGGATCATTTTATGCTTTGGATTTTTTGCCTGTTTTAAATGCAGTGAACAATGACAGAAGTATGGTGAAAAACATGGCTGTCGGGAATGTATCGCCTGTTTGGGGAATACTTTCAACGGGTGCTGATGTAGTTTGAGTTGCAGAGCTTATCTGCTTTGAAGTATTTGCAGAGCTGTTTTGAACATTTGTTGATTGCTCCGGAGTATCAGAGTTCTTTGATATTTCGGATATCTCGGATATTGCGGAAATGTCAGATATCTGTGATATTTCCGATACCTCTGATACTTCGGATATTTGGGAGGTTTGGGATATTTCTGAAATCTCGGAGACCTCTGATACTTCGGATACGTCCGATATGTCGGAAGCTTCAGAGGGTTGGAAGCCCGAAGAATAGAGTGGTGTCAGAACAAGGTCATTGTATATGATATCACCCGATTCATATATTTTTCCTGTTTGGTCTGCCCAGCCGAGAAAAGTATCATTCTGACGAGTCGGTGCCTGTGGGAAATCTTTGAGTATCGGAACATTTTCGGTTGTACGTGTTTCGGTTGAACCGTCAGCAAATTTAAAAGTGACAGTGCAGAAAACCTTTGTCAGATCAGTGTCGATATGTTCATTTATCCAAGCCTGTCTTTCAGCCATCCATGTTCGTAAAAGCTCGGCTTCTCCCCTGAATCCGCATTCCTCGTGGAAAAGAAAAGGTGTACCCCATCTTTCATGATCTGATGCAGCGGATTTTTCCTGTTCGGCAACGTATTTGTCAATGATACCATCGGGTTTTATTACATCGGTGATTATAGAATCGAGGACTTTCCAGCGTTCACGAAGAAGCTGTTGATATTGAGTATCGTATGCTCTGATGTGGTCAGTCCAGAGAAAATTGGCTCTGTTAAAGCCGTAGGTCTCTGTCTCATACAGTCCGAAGGCATAGTCAAAATCCCAGAGAGGTCCCCAATACAGCTTGCCGTCTCGTTCCTTATAAAGATAATTGCTTGTTGTCTCATAAGCATCGTGATTTCGGCTAAATTCCTGTATCCACCAATAATCAGCCGTTGACTGTATATCCATATAATCTGTATAAGGTACACCGTCATTATCCTTGAAGTCATCTCCGAAGATGGCATTTACAGTTTTACGGATATAGTCGGTTATGTATTCTCTTTGTTGGGGAGTGCCGATCTTTCCGCCGTCATCGGAGTAAAATTCGGGTTCTTCAAACGAAATGCTGATATTCTCGCCGATTTTAAGGAGATTTTCGTCATAGACAGTCTTGTTTGAGAATGTATGTATACCCATCAGGTATCCTCCTGTTATATTCGGCTCGGTATTGTCATCCTCTGTAAGCTCATCTATATTTACCCTTGATTTACCTATTCTGACGGTTTCGGAAAGGAAATAGCTTCCCTCATATTTGCCGTTTATGACAAGGTCAACAGGAAGCATTTTGGGGGTATATGCAAATCCCATATTTTCACTGATATAGCTTGCAACTCTGTTTCTTATCATGCTTGCATCATAACGGTTTGCAAGCAATGCCCAATGCTTGTTCTTGCCCATGCCGAGCAGTTCGGCTTTTTTATCGAGCTTGAATTTGTATGGCTTTTTGTCTGCCCACCATGTCACATTTCCTCTGCCACGAATGTATTCAAGCTGTAATTCATCTGTATCCTCGAGTACGATATCACTGTAATCTCCTGTATAGCCGTCAGGGACATCTATCCTTACAGTACCCGTACATTTTACACTGTGGTCAAAGCTGTCATTCATTTCCTGAATCGTACCGAATCCCTCTGCACTCTCGTCAATATTAAGATATACGACAGGGATATTATTTTCCTCGATGATAGTGAGGTCGGTATTATCGACAGATGATACAGGGAATGTCGTCATAAGCAGTGCTGTCGAAAGAGTCAGTGCCGATGCGATTTTTTTCAAAAGTTTGGTCTTCATGTAAGCTCTCCTTAATTTTATTTTGTGTGATATTATATCATAATATTTTTGCATTTTCAATGAATCATTTGCACAAAAAATCCCCCTTCACGACAGCTTGTTTATACTGTCATAAAGAGGGATATTCTTCAGTTTGTATCAGAGGAATTTTGCGAGGAGTTCATCAGCGGACTGTGTGCAGAGATATGCAGGAGGGATGTCAAATACAGTCTTGCAGCCTTTTTGACCTTCGTCATACATACGCTTTACAGCTCTTGCATAAGCAATGATAACACTTGTAGTAAATTCGGGGTTGGAATCGAGCTTGATGCTGTATTCTATGATATGCTTGTTTTCTTTGTTCAAGCCTGTTCTGCCCGAGCGGAATACAAAACCGCCGTGAGCCATACCACTGTGATTGGCAGCAAATTCTTCCTCGTCTATGAAATGTACGATTGTGTTGTAGTCGGCAAAGTAGTTTGGCATTTCTTTTATTTCTTTTTCTACCTGTTGAGCATCCGCACCGTCTTCGAGGACTACAAAGCATTCTCTTATATGTTTGTCTCTCGTAGAGAGTTCGGGATTGCTGCCGCTTCTTACGGCTTCAAGGGCAGATTCAACGGGAATGGTGTATTGTTTTGCATTTTTAACGCCCTTGATACGGCGAACAGCATCGGAATGTCCCTGACTAACGCCCTTGCCCCAGAAGGTGTAGTCCTTGCCGTCAGGAAGGATGGCATTTGCATAAACTCTGTTGAGTGAGAAAAGACCGGGATCCCAGCCGACTGATATCATGCCGATATGACCGGATTCCTTTGCAGCCTTGTCAACATTGGCAAAATGCTGGGGTATTTTTGCATGGGTGTCGAAGCTGTCGATGACATTGAAGTATTTAACATATTCGGGAGTCTGTACAGGGAGGTCTGTTGCACTGCCGCCGCATAAAACGAGGACATCAATCTTATCTTTCCAATTTTCTATATCATTAACACTTACAACGGGAACGTTCGGGGTAAGGATTTTAACAGATTCGGGATTTCTTCTTGTGAAAACTGCGACCAATTCCATATCATCAGCCTGTGAAACGGCAATTTCTGTACCCTTGCCAATGTTTCCGTAGCCTAAAATACCTATTTTTACCATTTTTATCTATCTCCTTTTTTCTTAAAAAGTATAATAACGAACAAGTAAATTATAAAATTTTTTTTTTGATATGTCAATATTTTATAAAAAAAAATACTGTATTTTGCCGAAAATATATGATATAATTAAGGCATATCAAAATTCGGGAGGAATAAGAGAAAATGACAGTTGCAGTATGTGCAGATGACAGAATGGGGATGCTTTTCAACAACCGCCGACAAAGCCGTGATAAATTTCTTATTGACGATTTGATGAGCATTGCTGAAAAAGTATATATAAACAGCTTTTCGGAGGAGCTTTTCGTGGATTACACGGACAGGGTGGAGGTCGATGAAAATTTCCTCGACAATGCCGCTGAAAATGATATATGCTTTGTTGAAAATATCGACCTTGAACCTTATGCCGATAAAATCACCAAGGTTATATTATATCTTTGGAATAGGCATTATCCCTCAACCCTCAAATTCAAAGTGGATTTATCCGACTATAATTTCATTGAATCAACAGAATTTGAGGGAAATTCCCATGAAAAAATTACAAGAGAGGTTTATTCAAAATGAAAAAAATTAAAATTATTCTTTGTATGGTCATCAGTGCCTGTATGATATTCGGAGGCTGTGAGATAAGCGTAAATCTTAACAGCGACAGCGATAATAAAACAAGCACAACTGCAAACAGCACTGTTGTTTCGGATTCAAACGGAGGATATACTGTCGATAATATCCCTGATTTTGTGGATGAGGCATTTGTCGAGATAAATAATAATGTACCGTATTTCAAGGAAAGTGAATATACGACTGAATCCTTTGAGCAGTATGGAGATTTGGACAGCCTTGGAAGATGTACAATAGCATATGCGTGTGTGGCACAGGATACCATGCCAACGGACAAAAGAGGCAGTATAAGCAATGTAAAGCCGTCAGGCTGGCAGACAGTAAAATATGACAATGTAGACGGAAAATATCTTTATAACAGATGTCATTTGATAGGCTGGCAGCTTACAGCCGAAAATGCAAACAAAAGCAATCTTATCACCGGTACAAGATATTTGAATATCGAAGGAATGTTACCCTTTGAAAACATGGTGGCAGACTATGTAAAGGAAACAAATAACCATGTATTGTACAGAGTAACACCTATATTTGACGGTGACAATTTGGTTGCAAGAGGTGTTGAAATGGAGGGCTATTCCGTTGAGGATAACGGTGCAGGAATCAGCTTTAATGTATATGCGTATAATAATCAGCCGGGTATAGAGATAGACTATGCAACGGGAGAAAGCCGGCTTTCGGGAAGTGCAAAGCCGTCTGCCGAAAAAGTTACATACATTCTCAATACAAACAATCATAAATTCCATCTTGAAAGCTGTTCGGTAGCCAAGACTATAAGTGATAAAAACAAAGAGGTATTCACGGGTACAAGGGAAGAAGTTGTTGCAAATGGGTATGAACCTTGCGGAAAGTGCAATCCGTAAATATTTGTAAGGAGTAAACGTCTGTGGAATTAAGTGATTATAAAAAGCAGCATGAGCTTGAGGTGATAGAGCAGAAGCTGGCACCGATAGTAAAGAAAAAGGACAAGTCATGGATAGAGGTTTACAGGTTGTTGGATATAGTCGAGGAGGAACAGCTTTACAGCGTGTCATACAAGAGCTACACAGCATGGCTGACGGATTTTGCAGCCCGTACAAACGTGACTGTTTCATTGCTGTGGAAAAAGAAAAAAGCAGGAAAATTTTATGACAGCTATGTGGATGACCGTAAATATCAGAACAAGTCATATATTCCGATAGAGCAGATAAATATGGACCCTGAAGTCATTGTGATGATAGAGAAGATAACGGCAGGAAATTTGTCTGAAGCCCATAAAATGATAGACAGAAGCATGAACGGAGATATAACCCGAAGAAACCTGAAAACATTATGGGAATCCGAAAAAAAAGAGAGAGCCGAAAAGGGAGTGCCTGTTCAGAGGATGAACAAATATGATAAGGATGCGTTTACAGAGCTGTCCTATGCAGGATATTCCGCAAAAAGTGCAACAAATATTGATATACTGTCATCACTTTGCAATGAGAAATGGATGTTCAGCCTTTATAAGCACAATGAGACAAGGAAATATCGTCTGCTGACGGAGTTTTCGATAATAAAGAACAGAGTTGAAACGGATTATGTGATAGT
>CACXGJ010000030.1 GCA_902767125.1 uncultured Ruminococcus sp.
CATACTCCGTCTTTAAACTATTATACTAATTTTTCAGACTAAATACAAGGATTTTTCGTAAATTTTTTATTATTTTTTTTGAAAAAAAACCTAAAAATTGTAAAAATGAAAAAAATTGTATGTATCAACAAAAAAAAGAATTTTTTTTGTTGAAATAATGAATAATAGCTGTTATTATAAAAACAGTCAAAATAAGGAGTGTGTTAAAAATGGCATTCAAAGGCAGAGAATATGTACAGATAGAAATATCAAAGAAGGCTGAAACGAGCTTGAACGAGGGGCATCCGTGGATATATGACGGTGAACTCAAAAATATCAAGGGCAAGCCTGAAAACGGTGATCTGGTCGATATAGTTTCATACAAGGGGAAATATCTCGGAACAGGATTTTATAATGACAATTCAAAAATAAAAATTCGTGTAATATCCAAGAATGCAAATGACAAATTTGATAAGGCATTTTTTGAAAGAAGAATAAAATATGCATGGGATTACAGAAAGACTGTTATGGGAGATGACCTGAACTGCTGTCGTGTGATATTCGGCGAGGCTGATACCTTTCCCGGACTGACTGTCGATAAATTCAATGACATACTTGTCACACAGACACTTTCACTCGGAACCGAAAAACGCAAGGATATAATATTTCCTCTGCTTATGAAAGTCCTGAATGATGACGGTCAGAATATCAGAGCAGTCTATGAAAGGAATGATGTCGGCATAAGAAAATTGGAGGGCTTGGAGGAAAATAAGGGCTTCTATATCGGAAGTTCAGAAAATACAAGTACCATCATAACCGAAAACGGAATAAAATACAATGTGGACTATGAGAACGGTCAGAAAACGGGATTTTTCCTTGATCAGAAATATAATCGTCTTGCCGTGTCGAAAATAGCAAAAGGCAGAAAGGTACTTGACTGCTTCACTCATACAGGTTCATTTGCACTCAATGCCGTAAAGGGAGGTGCGGAAAGCGTATGTGCCGTTGATATATCGGATGATGCCGTTGAAATGGCAAGAAAAAATGCCGGCTTAAACGGCTTTGAGAATAAAATGACATTCAAGGCGGCAAATGTATTTGACCTTTTGCCGAATATCCCGTCAAGCGAAAAATATGATCTCATCATCCTCGATCCGCCTGCATTTACAAAGTCACGTTCAACCGTTGACAGTGCGATCAGAGGCTATAAAGAAATAAATCTTCGTGCCATGAAATTACTTCCGAGGGGCGGATATCTTGCAACCTGCTCCTGCTCGCATTTCATGAAAGATGAGCTTTTCAGGAGTATGCTCAAAAGTGCGGCTTTTGATGCAGGTGTCTCACTTCGTCAGATAGAGGCTCGTCAGCAGTCGCCCGACCACCCGATATTATGGAATGTTCCCGAAACGGATTATCTTAAATTCTATATTTTCCAGATAGTGTAAGAATTGGAGAAACCCTTTTTTGGCAAAAAAGTTTTCCCCATACCCCTTTACTAAAAAACTGATTTTTCAACGTATAAAAGAACCCTGCAAAAGTATGAACATACTTTTGCAGGGACATTTTTTGATATTATTTCTTTGATTTTTTGCCTGTTTTTCTTATACCTTTTTTGGTAAAGAATATTGCAAGGGCAGAAGCTCCAACGAATACGGAACTCAATGCGATAGTTGACTTCAGCGGATCATCCTTGCTTGTGCCATTCACCGAAACGTCAGCAGCCTTTCCTTTTGCGATACCTGCAAGGGCATCATCCGAAATGGCAGCAGTTTTGAGTACAAGTTCTTCACCGATGTGAGTCGTTTCTCTTTGAGACTCGGTTTTTATGAAGTCAAAAGTCTCTGCATCGACCTTACCTGTTACCTCGATATTATTATCGCTTTGGAATTTCTCTACTGCCTCAACGACTGTATTGCTGTATACGCCTGATGTTTTGCCGTCATAGTATTTAAGTGCTGCAAGTCTTGACTGGAGCTGTACAACGTCATCTCCCGAATAGCCGTACTTAAGGACATCATAATCGGGTGATTTTACAGCCTTTTCCGAATAGAGCAGCTCAAGCTGTTCAGGAGTCATCATATCTGTTTCTTCAAAGCCTGATGCTTTTTGGAAAGCGTGTACTGCCTCGAGAGTGGCATCATCAAATTTTTCACTTACTATGCCCGAAAGATAACGGAGTTCAATAAGTCTTTTCTGCATTTTTATTATAATTGAACCGCTGTTTCCGTAGACTGCACTTCCCGCATTAGGATTGACCTTTGCCTTGCTGCTGAATATTTTGAGCTGGGTATCAACATCTGCAATACCTGTTGCCTTGACCTTATTATCCTTTTGGAAGTGTCTTACTGCACTTGCCGTAAGCTCACCGTAGAAGCCTGTTATTTCATCATAATAATATTTAAGCTCTGTAAGTCTTGTCTGGAGAGCCGTTACAGGAAGTGTCGCACCTTCATCAAATGAACCGTTTGAAAGTGTACTGAAATTTGATGCAGCCTTGTTTGATTTAAGTATCCTGTAGGTTTTGCTGTCAACCGTACCCGTTGATTCAAGGTCATTTATATTCTGGAACAGCATCACTGCATTTACTGTCTGATCATCATATTTTCCTGTTGCCTTTGATGTGAGATAGCCAAGCTCATAAAGTCTTGTCTGTATTGAAGAAACCGTCTTGCTGTCATCAGTATCCTTATAGCCGTATTCTGCTATAAGCTCGATGACCTCGTCAGCTTCATCTTCTTCAACAGAAGTCTCTTGAACCTTTGATTCTTCCTTTTCGGATTCCTCTTTGCTTGATTCTTCTTTCTTGGATTCTTCCTTGCTCGACTCCTCTTTGCTTGTCTCTGCAACGCTTGCCTGTTCAACTACCGAAGGCTGGGGCTGAACTGACGGTTCAGGCTCAACTGACGGTTCAGGCTGAACCACCGGCTCCGGCTCGGAAACATAAGATACAGGAGGCTCCTCTACGGAAACTTCTTCATATACAGGTTCTACATATTCCACAGGCTCCTGATAATAATACTGTTGCGGCTGCTCTGCGGTAGGTGCAGAATAGTCTGTTTCTTCATAAGCACCTGACGGCGGTGCAATATCCGAAACACCAGCACCGTCAAATGTATATGTAACGCCATCAAGTGTTCTTGAAGTATTTGTAAGATATTCACCGTTTTCATAGTAGAAGGATTCACCGTTGAGAAGTACCCAGCCCTGATACGGATAGGATACACCTGCAATTTTGAACCACTCTACCCATGAAGCACTGTAAGCATTGCTGTAACCTATGCCATAGCTCGGGCTTTGAGCATCTATTGCCATGCCTGAACCTACATAAACGCCTACATGACCGGGATGGTGAAGTCCGAGACCGTGTATATTCGGTATACCGTTATAGACATAGCCCCATTCATTTGACGCTGCAAGCATATCTGTTCTTATACCGCCGACACCGTTATAGCTCCATATAAGTCCCGAACAGTCCACTGCACCGTATGAGGATGCTCCCCATACATAGCTCCAACGCTCTCTGTATGCCGTGAAGCAGTGGGCACACAGACCTATATTTGAGCTTGTCTGTGCCGATACAGGCATCATACTGTTGACTGTTGTAAGAAGGGCGATAGTCATTGAAAGAAATATCACCATACACTTTTTAGTCATTTTCATTATAAATAAACTCCCTTCGTTTTTTGAGAAAAATACATTTCCCAAAAAGAAACGATTTACAATTTTTTAACTATCTCGGAAAAATGTTTCAAACTTGTAACAAATCCTCAATGATAATAACATCTTCTTAAATAAAAATCAAGTCTTTTTTCGTATTTTACATAAAATTATACCAATATTCAGCATTTTGCACAAAACATTTTGCGTAACTTCTGCAAGTTCTAAATTATCATCAAGGTTATAATGGGAAATTTGAATTGCATGAAAATAAAATATGTGATATGATAATAAAATGTAATATAATAATATATTTTATTTCTTATGGAAAGGGTATTTTTTATGGAAAAAAAACGCATTGCTGTTATATTCGGAGGAAGGTCATCCGAACATGAGGTCTCAAGAGTTTCCGCCTCCTACATTATAAGTCAGATACCGACCGAAAAATATGATATCATCACCATCGGCATCACCAAGCAAGGCAAATGGCTGCTATATTCGGGCAGTGTTGAAAATATCAAGAACGGCTCATGGGAAAATGATCCGAAAAACAGATCGGCTTTTATTTCACCCGACTCATCCGTACACGGACTTATCGTACTCAAAGACGGTTCATGCGATATCATAAGACTTGATGTGATATTCCCCGTACTCCACGGAAAAAACGGTGAAGACGGTACAATACAGGGACTGTTTGAGCTTGCCGAAATACCCTACGTGGGATGCGGAGTGCTTGCCTCTGCAAACTGCATGGACAAGGTAGTCACCAATACAATATTTGAAAGCCTCGGCATAAAGCAGGCCGATTTTACATGGTGCTATGCGGGCGATTACAAAAAATCTCCCGATAAGGTCATCGAAAAGGTCGAAAGCCACCTTGATTATCCGATATTCGTCAAGCCGTCAAATGCAGGCTCATCAGTTGGAGTAAGCAAGGCAAATGACCGTGAAGAACTCAAAAAAGCCATTGTCCTTGCCTCAAACGAGGACAGCCGTATATTATTCGAGCAGACCATAACAGGCAAGGAAGTTGAATGTGCAGTTATCGGAAATGATGAACCTTTTGCTTCCGTAACAGGTGAGATAGCTCCCGCAAGTGAATTTTATGATTATGATGCCAAGTACAATGATGAAAACTCAAAGCTGTTCATTCCCGCAAGAATAAGTGATGAAGCTATGGAGACAGTCCGAAAGACTGCACTCAAGGCATATCGTGCAATCGGCTGTACAGGACTTTCAAGAGTCGATTTTTTTGTCTCTGATGATGGCAGTGTATTCCTCAATGAAATAAATACCTTGCCGGGCTTTACATCCATAAGTATGTATCCGAAGCTCATGGCACATTCCGGCAGATCAGGCAGTGGTCTTATTGAAGCACTTATTGATCTTGCATTTGAAAGGACGTAATATATGATGTCAGACAGTGCAATAGGAATTTTTGATTCGGGGCTTGGAGGACTTACCGCTGTAAAGGAGCTTGTAAAGGTTCTTCCAAATGAAAATATAGTGTATTTCGGTGATACTGCCCGTGTTCCGTACGGCAACAGAAGCAGGAAAACTATCGTAAAATATGCTGAACAGGATGCTTCTTTTCTGCTCTCAAAGGGTGTTAAAATGATAATTGCCGCCTGCGGCACTGTCAGTTCGGTGGCAACAGGTCTGCGTGATACCCTGCCTGTTCCGTTTACGGGAGTTGTTGATCCGACTGCTGCGGCGGCTGTCCGTGCAACACGAAACGGCAGGATAGGTGTCATAGGCACCTCCGCTACCGTCAACAGTCAATCATATAAAAATGCTATTCTTTCAAAAAATAAAAACATAAAAATTTATCAGAAAGACTGTCCCCTGTTCGTTTCACTCGTTGAAAACAGCTTCATTTCCGAGGATGATCCCATAGTACAGCTTGTCGTTGAAAGATACCTCGAAAAGCTCAAGGAACAGAATATTGATACACTTATCCTCGGATGCACACACTTTCCGATAATCGCAAACGCTATCCATAACTATCTCGGCAAAAATGTCACTCTTATAGATTCAGGCAGAGAAACCGCTCTTTATGCGGCTGATATCCTCAAACAAAAAAATCTCCTCAATAAAGACAAGGCTCCCGGAGAATGTATCTATTATGTAAGTGACACTGTTGATGACTTCAAGCGTACTGCACAGATCTTCCTCGGTCAGCATGACATTGAAGATGTCTATCACATAACACTATGACAATTGACAATTAGCAATGGATTTCCATTCGGAAGATATTAAAATGATTGGAGAAATGCAAAATGGAGGAAAATTATATTCTCTCTATCGAGGGCAAACAAACGGTAGAAGGAAGCTCGGACAAAATTGATCTGAAGACCTGTGCATCTTATATTACCAAAAACGGAAACAGATATATTTCCTATACCGAATATGATGTGACCAATCCCCGTGAGACTCACCGCACCACCGTGAAGGTATCGCCCGATAATGTGGTGACCGTTATGAAAGGCGGCACTGAACGCCACAGCATGATACTTGAAAAGGGTGTCCGTCATAAATGCGAATATATAACGCATTTCGGTACGATATCACTCGGTGTTTTTACGGATATGCTCAACGTATCCCTCGATGACAGGGGCGGCGAAATTCGTGTACATTACAACATAGATGTACATTCCGAACTCGCAAGCTCTAACGAACTTATTATCAAAATCAAGGAGGATGGCAGCAATGTCAACAGCAGCTCAAACAGTACAACAACTTAAACAGGCTATTATAAATGCCTTTCAAAAGGCTCAAGAACTTGAGCTTCTTTCAAGAGAAGCCAATATACCCGACTTTACGATAGAAACCCCCGCTGACCGCTCACACGGCGATTTAGCTACAAATGCGGCTATGGTATCGGCAAGGACTTTCAGGCTTGCCCCAAGAAAAATAGCCGAAATTATCACAAACAATATCAACCTTGAAAACACAAATCTTGCAAGATTTGAGATAGCAGGCCCGGGATTTATCAATTTCTTCTATGACAGGTCTTTTTATGCAGGTGTCCTTGAAGAAATAAAAATTCAGGGCAAAAATTACGGTCGTTCAAATTATGGTGAAGGAAAAAGTGTTATCGTTGAATTTGTATCGGCAAATCCCACAGGTCCCATGCACATCGGAAATGCCCGTGGAGGTGCTTTGGGCGATACCCTTTCAAGTGTTCTTGAATATGCAGGCTATGAAGTCAAAAGAGAATTTTATGTAAATGATGCGGGCAATCAGATAGAAAAATTCGCAACATCCCTTGAAATACGCTATATGCAGCTTTATAAGGACGGCTATGAGCTTCCCGAGGATGCTTATCACGGTCAGGATATCATTGACCATGCAAAGAATTTCGCTGACATTTACGGTGACAAATTCGTTGAAGCCTCCTCCGAAGAAAGAAGAAAGGCTCTTGTTGCATATGCCCTGCCGCTGAATATTCAGGGACTTGAAAGAGACCTGATGAAATACAGGATAAAATATGACCGCTGGTTCAGGGAAAGCACTCTCCACAATGACGGCTCTGTCAAAAAGATTGTCGAACTCCTCACCGAAAAGGGACATACCTATGAACAGGACGGTGCTGTATGGTTCAAAGCCGCTCAATTCGGTGCTGACAAGGATTTTGTGCTTGTGCGTTCAAACGGTCTGCCGACCTATGTAGTACCCGATATCGCTTATCACTATGACAAGCTCGTTACAAGAAATTTTGATATAGCTGTTGATGTTCTCGGTGCCGACCATCACGGTTATGTTCCACGTCTCAAGGCGGCTCTGACAGCTCTCGGTGTGGATGCTTCAAAGCTCGATGTCGTTCTCATGCAGATGGTATTCCTTGTAAAAGATAATCAAAGGGTAAAACTATCAAAAAGAAGCGGAAAGGCTATCACCCTTGTTACACTCCTTGATGAGATACCGATAGATGCCGCAAGATTTTTCTTCAATCTCCGTGAGGCAAACACTCCTCTTGAGTTTGACCTTGACCTTGCCGTTGAGCAGTCATCAAAGAATCCCGTTTACTATGTTCAGTATGCACACGCAAGAATCTGCAATATATTGAAAACTCTCGAAAAGGAAAATATTTTCCCGACTGACTGCACATATGATGATTATGCACTCCTCACTGCTCCGGA
Source organism: uncultured Ruminococcus sp. (assembly GCA_902767125.1). Taxonomy (GTDB): domain Bacteria; phylum Bacillota; class Clostridia; order Oscillospirales; family Acutalibacteraceae; genus UBA1213. The sequence continues at coordinate 7,779 of CACXGJ010000030.1, forward strand.
GGAAATCGAGCTTATCAACAAGCTCTCAACTTTCACTGATGAGATTGTTTCATCCGCAAAGGATTATGATCCGTCAAGGATAACACGTTATGTCTATGATGTGGCAACTCTTTTCCATAAATTCTATAACGCCTGCCATGTAAAAAATGATGATACATCTCTTATGCAGGCTCGTCTTGCTCTTTGTATCGCAACAAAGACCGTTATTGCAAATATTCTTGATATGTTCAAGATAACTGCTCCCGAATCAATGTAAGGAGAGAAAATTTCCATGAAATTTCCCTACAGTCTGCCGATAATAATAGATGGCATGACCTCATGCAGCGAAATTACAAGGGATGATCCCGATAATGTATGTGCCGAAAAAATCATTCTTGACGATCCCGATATCCTTATATCAGCCAAAAAAACCGCTGTCGAAAACGGTGTCAATTCACTTCTCTCACCCACAGGGGATATCCTCCACAGCCGTCTTAAAGACCTCGGATATGATGACAGATTCAACGAGTTCATCACGGAGATAACAAGAATATGCTCCAAAACAGGCGGAGAGGATATTCTGACAGGCGGTATCATCACTCATAAGCAGGTAGGAAGAATAGAATACCAAAGCCCTGCTTTTGAGGACTGCTATTTTTCATACCTTGAAAAGATGTCTCTCCTCAAAGACAGCGGTGCAAAATATGTTCTTCTGAAAAATCATAAGGACTTGTTCAATATGCGTGCGGGAGTTCTTGCTGCAAAAACCTCAAAGCTGCCTGTATTCGTCCTGATGGAAGTAGATGACGAAGGAAAAAATAATGAAGATACGGATTATATAGCCGCCCTCATCACATTACAGGCTCTTGGAGCAGCAGCCTTTGGAATATACTGCACTGACGGCATAAAGCATGAAACCGCACTTATCAAAAAAGCATTCCCTCATGCAGAGATACCTCTCATAGCAGTCATAAATTCAGAGACTGATACCGAAAAGGAATTGCAGAGGATATCCGAAAAGGGTGCTTCAATATTCATAGACACTGCCGAAAATATACAAAAGGACAAGCTTGAATTTTTGAAGAAGCTGCCTGTCAGATTCGATCCCGATTCCGAAAAGGACAGCTTTGCTGCGGCTATCGACAGGGAAGTCTTCTTTTTACCGGAAACTCCGATTTTTTCCGAGCCGCTGTATTGCAGCTATGATATGTCCGATGAGCTGATAGACTTTGACGATGAAAGCATAAATGCAATATATATTGAGCTGATCTCTGCTGATGATGCTTCATATCTTTCCTTCAACTCCAATATGACACGGCTGCCATTTATCATACATTCAAATGATCCTATCGCAATTGAGGCGGCTTTGAGATATTTTCACGGCAGACTGATGATTGACACCAAATGCGACATTGATGAACAAAGGCTTACTGCACTTGCCGGAAAATACGGTGCTATTCTTTACTGAAAAAGGAGGGAAATATTTTGAAAAACAAACCGTTTCTTATATCATCACTGATATTCGGTCTTATCGGTCTGACATTGCTGATAATTGCAGGAATCTCTTTCATGGCGGATTCAACCGATATTTCCAAGGCTGTCATTTCCTTTTTCCACGGAAATACAAATGATGTTTCAAACTCTATCATAGCGGAATTGGGCGTTGTATTTATGATACCCTCATTCATTTTTGCATACAAATCCTTTGCCGATATCGAATATGAATTTGAAAAAGCTGCAAAAAAAGCTGAAGCCGAAATTCAAATCCCCGAAACAAACTGAATATAAAAGTCTGTCGGAGAGATATATCTTCGACAGACCTTTTTATTTTTATTCGACTCTTTGAGGTCGAATTTTTTTATTTTTCATGCAGGTATATGAAGGGGAATTTTTATTCCCCCAAAAAAATCAAAGGAGATGTTGAACTATGCTTATTATCGTCAGAAAAGCCTCCGTTTTCTACGGAAAAATAAACCTGACGGATGAAAACGGAAATACATTTATCTTATCTGACGGAGATGAACTGATATTCAGTGTCAAAAAAAGCCTGATACAGAATGCTCCCGTTATCATCCGAAAATCCCTGCATGACTATGACCTGATAAACGGAGTATATCCCTTTACTCTTTCGGCTGATGAGACAAATATACCTCACGGCACATACTTCTATGACATTGCACTCAAGCTCTCAAACGGTGATTTCTATCATGTCACGCCTGCCGACCAATTTATTGTCAAAGAGACAGTTTCAAGAAAGGAATGATATCAATGGACCATATAACTATCAATGCAAGTGTTGCTACGCCCTCCACGGAGGAAATGGCTTATGCCAGAACAAACAGCCGTCTCGATACACTTAACACTAAAATCGACACTTCTGTCAGACAATTACAGGCAAATACCGATTCACAGATAAATTCAGTAAATACCGCTCTGCAAAATACCGAAGCCTCACTTACAAACCTTATCGAAAATCAGACAAATGCCGTTGCTGTACGTATCGACAACATTATCGCAAACAATGCCGATACAGACGGAAACACCGAATTAATTGATATCCGCTCATCATATGACGGCAGGATATATTCAAGTGCAGGTACGTCTGTGAGAAATCAGCTTTATAATACAAATACTCTCCTGAATAAAGTTGACGATGAAGTTTTCACAACAGCCCTGCAAACTCTTGAACCTCAATATTCCCTCGGATATCAGCACGTTGACGGAACCTTCTTTGAAAGCCAGCTTTATTCCCACACGGATATATCAGTTTCGGCAGGCGAGGTATATTACATAACAGGATGGAATTTCTACAATGTCCTTTTATATGCCGTTCTCGATACAAACGGAAATGTTCTTGTTCAGGAACAGGAAAGCGGTTCGGCAAATGCCGATACATACACCGACTTTCAGGTCGTTATCCCACCAAACGGGGCTATCCTCCGTGTAAACAGAAAGGAAACTCCACAGCAGTCAAATTTCATCCCCACTATCAAAAAGGAAGTCAAAACTTCAAAAATCATTTCAGGGTTAAACACCGTAAATGCACGTCTGCAAGCCGTTGAAACGGCTAATTCACAGAATACGGCTTCGCTTGAAAATGCCCTTTATTCACGTACATCCGCACTTGTAGATATGTCTGCACTGCATACGGGCATGATGATAAAGACATGGGTATCATCTGCAAATGTCAATACACCGTCAACATATCTCGGCGGAAATGCCTCTCGCATATATACAGACGTTTATCCCGTTCACAGCGGTGATATAATAAAATCCGCCTATCAGTACAGCGACCAAAAGAATTTCACTTATATGCTGTTCGATTCCAACGGAGATTTTGTTTCAACTGCAACAGGCACTTCAGTTACTGTTGCAAATGACGGCTATATCATATTTGACTTTCCCAATTCCCTGCTTATCCCCGAGGGCATTGTAATTGTCCAAAGCAATGATGATTTCCCATACCCTGCCCCCTATAAAAAATCAAACTTCATCTCAAACATAAATTCCGACAATGAGCTTCCATTGCAGAATATTGACAAAACAGGCGGTTATACTGCCATTTTCCATGACATAGGCATAATCGGTGACAGCTTGGCTTGCGGATGTATGGAGGGTGTCGATACGACCACAAATGAATATAAATACACTGACAATCTCCAATATTCATGGGGAGCGTGCATTTCCCGTGCAACGGGCTGTACCTGTCATCAGTTCTGCCGTGGCGGTCAGTATCTCCATGACAACAACTGGTACAGCGAGTGGAAACAGGCTGTTGCACAAAATCCCTGTACAGCTTATATAATCTGTATCGGCTTCAACGACTATAATTGGCTGAATCAGTCAGCGGAAAATCTCGGCTCACTTTCAGACATAAAGCAAAACTTTGAAACGAATCCCAATACGTTCTACGGTCAGTACGGAAAAATGCTCTCCTATATCAAATCCATTCAGCCGAAAGCAAAAATATTTCTTGTAAATATGGAATGGAACTCCACCGACAATTCACAGATAAATACTGCTATCGAAGAAATATGCAGTAATACCGAGGGCTGTTATCTTATCGACCTGAAAACATATGCCCATGAGCCTTACTGGAATGTCCCGAATATTTATAAAACAGGTCTCTACCACAAGAATACTCTCGGATATCAGAAAACCGCATGGGATATAATGAGCTATATAGACTATATAATCCGCCATAATATGCAGGATTTCATTGGCGTCCAGTTTATCGGAACTGATTTGCGACTTCCTACACAAGCGGAAATATCATAAAAAAACTGCAAGTCGGTATTTTCATATCGGCTTGCAGTAATTTTTTTAGTTTACGAATATTGATGAAACAGGCTTGTCTTCATAGATTCTCTCGATAGCTTCTGCAAATACGGGTGCAACGGGGAGTATAGTGAATTTATCAAGCATTTTATCTTCAGTGAGATGTATCGTATCGAGAAGAACGACCTCTTTCATAACGCTGTCCTTGATTCTCTGGATAGCGGGACCTGAAAGTACAGCGTGGGTAGCACCTGCATAAACTTCAGTTGCACCGCCTCTTTCGATAACAGCTTTTGCGGCATTGCAGAGAGTACCTGCCGTATCTATCATATCATCTATAAGGATGACTTTCTTACCCTTTACCTCGCCTATAATGCTCATTACCTCGCACTCATTCGGTCTCGGACGGCGTTTGTCTATGATGGCAATGGTACAGCCGAGTCTTGCGGCAAAGTTTCTTGCTCTTGTAACAGAACCCAAATCGGGTGATACAACTACATAATCATCAGGCTTATCAGCGATCTTCTTCTTGAAGTAGTTAGCGAGGATAGGTGCTCCTACAAGATGGTCAACAGGTATATTAAAGAAGCCCTGTATCTGTGCGGCGTGAAGATCCATTGTAAGTACACGGTCGGCACCTGCTGTTGTAACAAGATCAGCAACCAGCTTTGCAGAGATCGGATCTCTTGCCTTGGCTTTTCTGTCCTGACGGGCATATCCGAAGTACGGTACAACGGCTGTTATTCTTGCGGCTGATGCACGTTTCATGGCATCTATCATTATGAGCAGTTCCATGATATTGTCATTTACAGGAGTGCTTGTAGACTGCACTATAAAGCATTCCGAGCCTCTGACCGATTCATGAAGCGAAACCGCAACCTCACCGTCGCTGAAATGAGTCACCTCCGACTTGCCGACAGGCAATCCCAAGGTCTGTGCTATCTGTTCTGCAACAGGTCTGTTGGAATTACAGGTGAATATTTTAATATCCTTGCCGTGAAAATTCATTTTTAAACTCCCCCAATTTTTATTTTTTAGGCAAATTAATATACTATTATTTTAATACCTATTTGTCGAAAAATCAAGGTTTAAAGCACTTATCCTGCCTATTTTTCAAATAATTGTATCTTTATATGCAAAAATTCCGTTATTTTAATAAATTATAATTTATTATGCACAATTGTTTTTACAGATTTTGGTTTTTAAGGCATGAATTTCCTATAAATTTTCCGTCGGGGATAACACAGTTTTCGATAAATGCCGCCGGCCCTATACTGCAAAAAGCACCTATCCTTGTATTTCCACGAATGACACTTGACGGCAGTATCACTGTATTTGCCTCTATCTCAACGTCCGTTCCGATTATTACTCCGTCAATACACGGGATATTTACACCTTTTTTCATGTGCTTTTCAAGTATCCTTTTTCTTGCAATGTCATTGAGCTGTGCAAGCTGTATGCAGTCGTTTGCTCCGAGGACTGAATCCGCATTTTTCGCTTTATATGCAAGTACAGTCTTGCCTGTATTCTTTATGATAAAGACTGTATCCGTCAGATAATACTCTCCTGTCCTCTCACTCTTTTTGAGCTGTCCGAGAGCCGACAAAAGAGAATCCACCTCAAACCAGTATACACCCGAATTTACCTCTTTTATCTTTCTTATTTCGTCATCGGCTTCCTTTTCCTCGACAATGGCCTTGAGCATATCCAATGTATAGTCGCTGTTATCCGCCGTTTCATGGATAATTCTTCCATAGCCTGTGGGATTATCGACCTCTGCCGATACAACTGTACAGCCTCTTTCGGAGGATGATCTTCTCGGCTTTTCCCAGTCGAATATTTCGGGATCTACATCTCCTGTCTGATTATGAATGACAAACGATTCCCTTATCGTATCGGAATCAATGAACGGAGCATCACCGTTTAGGATAAGAACATCACTGCCCCTGTGTCTTTCGAGAAAGTCCCTTGCCTGCATTACAGCATGACCTGTCCCAAGCCTTTCGGACTGGAAAACCCTCTCTACTTCAAACGGCAATTCATCGAGATATGCTTCAACAAATTCATGCCTGCTTCCCGTAACAACACATATATCTTCAATGCCTGCACCTCTCACGGCATCTATTACCCATTTTATCATCGGCTTGAACATGACCTCCGCCAAGACCTTCGGGCGTTTTGAGTGCATTCTCTTACCTTCACCGCCTGCAAGTATTACTGCACTTATTTTTTTGTCCATAAAAATAAAACCTCCGTTTCAAATCTGATATATCTATACTACCACATTATTCAGCAAAACACAAATGTTTAATTTTAAATATCAAAAAATAGCAGCATTCCAAGATTTATATAATCAATAATATCATTTGCCGAGACCTTTTCATTGCGGAAAGGATTCGCATTATCATAAAGAGAAATAAATCTTCCGCCACAGACTTTCTCTCTTACATGAGGATTCATGCAGTCAAATTCAACTATCATTCTGCATTCCGACTGATTCATTGCAATGC
>CACXGJ010000031.1 GCA_902767125.1 uncultured Ruminococcus sp.
TAGATGACCGCACATCATATATTTAGGCATATTCTAACACGTTTAATCACTAATGTCAATGTTTTTGATACTTATTTTGTAACTCCTAACAAGTATTCTTCAAGCGTTAAGCCCTTCTCATATATACTCCTTGCGGCATCTTCTCCGACATATCTTATATGCCACGGCTGATACATGAAATCTGTTTCTTTTACCTTTTCTTCCGGATATCTCAAAATAAATCCGTAATCTCCCATTACTTCATGTATTTCCTTGAATATGCCCTCCATCTGCAAAAGGTCTTTATCTTTATCTATCTTTTCTCCTGCAAAATACAGTGCTATATCTATACCAAGTCCTGTCTGATTTTCAGAATAACCCGGATCACCCTGATAATTATAGGCATATTCATCACCGTATTCTTTTTTATATTCTTCAATCAGATCTTTCTGTTCATCGACATTCAGATATGCCCTGTTTATTTCTATCTGCACTTCCTGCATCAACATTTTTTCACGGAGCTGTTGAAAGTGTTCATAGGTTTCCTTTTCGATCTTGAACGCTGCACCAAAAAAATTCTTCCCGTCAATTATTTCAACCGACTTTTCGTAATTATCCGGAATTTTATGTGTACGGTTGACAAGTATAAGATAATCTTTTTCCGGAACAGCTTTTTCGGATTGTTCCGCAACCGAAGCCTGACTGTTTGTATTACTGTTTTCCGAACTATCATTACATGCTGCACATGACATGATCATACCTGCTGCAAGCACTAATACCAATATCTTTTTCAAATATTTCACTCCTTACGGATTTTTGAGTTTATACTGTTCTTCCGGCGGTACCGCTCCTGCATATCTGTTATATATATATCCTTCGGGAACATTTCCTGTTTTTAAACGTCTGTCATATTTATCTTTTTCAAATACATATCTCTTTGAGAGAATTATTACTCCTATTATAAATATAATTATGCTTATCCACTGTGATGTCGAAAGAAATAACAGATGTCCTCTTATTTCATCACCTCTGAAAAATTCATCAAAGAATCTTACAGTCGGGTAAATAATGAAATATATCCCCAGCAGGCTCCCTTTTTTTAATCTCTTTTGATCACAATACACCAGCACAAGCATTATCAATATATTCAATCCTGCTTCTATAAGCTGTATCGGCAGTCGTGTTACTCCATTCACCGATGGATCAAGATATTCATTATGATACACAAAGCCCCATCCATTCTCTATCCCGTAACAGCAGCCTGCCATAAAACAGCCTATTCTTCCGAATGCGTGGAACAAAGGTATTGCAGGTGCAAATATATCCGCATACAGCCAAAAATCTATCTTTGCTAACCGACTGTATAAATATGACATCAATATGGCTCCCACAAGTCCTCCGTAAAATACCATGCCTCCACACGCTTCTGACACAATTTCTCCAAAATTTTTCCATGACTCGGCTTTTAAGAATAGTTCCAGTCTTGTTATGAAAAAAAGTGTCTTCGCTCCCAAAAATGCTCCCGTTATCGCAAACATCGGTATATTTATTATCTGTATATAACTGAAATCACGCCTTTTTCGTGTCGTAAAATACAAGAGCATCCCCGAAAATATCAGACCTGTTACAATGCAAAGACTATAGGTGGATATATGTTCTCCGAAAATTTCTATGAATGGCAGCATCAGAATCTAAAGAAATTTTGTATACCGCTGCACGCTGCCACAATAGCAAATGCTGCACCGCTAAAAAGTATTCCTAATACACCGAATACGATACCCGCTGTTGCAATAGCACCTCTTGGCGCTCCGTATGAAATATTCTGATTGCCTCCCACTACTCCGAATACTATTCCTCCGATTCCGCACAAAAGGGCTATTACATTTATCATATTAGCAACTACAGTCATCCCTGAAAAGCATACAGCTACTATTGTCAGTGCTACACTACATATTCCAAGTATCATTCCACGCATTGCAACAGGTCTTCCCGGCTCATCTCCGGTATACTGTGCAAACTCCGGTATATAATCACTGTTCTGTTTCGTTGATGTCTCACCGTTGGGACCGACTTTATTGACAGGATTTATCATGTCATTCTGCTGCTTCAGCTCGTCAGGCAATTCATACTTCTTTTCAACAGGCTCATCAAGCTTTTTCTCCAATTCATCAATATCCGGCATTTCAAACTTATTCTTATTTTCTTCCATGGTAATCATTGTCCTTTCCAAAAAAATTTTATTTATTCTCAAAGTTCACAAGAACTTTTTTGACAATCTCATCTGTATGCATTCCTCTTGAGCCTTTTACAAGGACTGCACAATCCTTTTCAATTATCTTTGCAAGATATTCATAAGCCTGATCATTATTTTCAAAGCTTACTGTATTTTGACAGCCGTTATCTCTTGCACCATTTGCTGTATGTCTTGAAAGCTCTCCTACTGTTATAAGCGTATCTATTCCTATATCTGCAAGATACTTTCCAACTCCGTAATGCTCACTTTCAGCCTTTTTACCCAATTCAAGCATATCAGCCAACACTGCTATTGATCTTCCTTTTGAAACACTCTTTAATACATCGAGTGATACTTTCGCTGCATCAGGACTTGAATTATAGCTGTCATCTATGATCATAAAATCTTTCATTTCATGTATCTGCTGACGCATTGGAGCATTTTTATATGTCATAAATCCTTCTTGTATGACCTCATTATCCAACCCAAGGTATTTTCCTATTGCAAAAGCTCCCAAAGCATTTTTTACGTTATGTTCGCCAAGTGCAGGAATCTTCAGTGAAACTCTGTTATCACCGAAACAGCACACAAACTTTGTATTGAATCCCTCTGACCTTATATCCTCTGCATGATAATCATTATCTTTATTCAATCCGAATGTGATTGTCCTGAAATCCTGCTTTCCGTGAAGTGTCCTCAACAGCCTATCATCACCGTTTAAAAACAAAACTCCATCTTTGTCAAAATACTTCGTTATTTTGAATTTCTCTTTCAGGATGTTTTCCTGTGTACCTAAATTTTCAATATGGGCAACTCCTATATTTGTCATAACGGCAATATTCGGCTTTGCAATATCCGAAAGCCTTTCCATCTCTCCAAATTCGCTCATGCCCATTTCTATTACCGCAATTTCATTACTTTCGGCTATATCGAACATTGTCATAGGCAAGCCTATCTGGCTGTTTTTATTGCCCTGTGTCTTCATTACATCAAAGCCCTTTGAAAGTCCTGCCGCTATCATCTCTTTAGTGCTTGTTTTGCCGACACTTCCTGTGACTCCTATAAGCTTGACTTTCATTCTGTTTCTGTAATATGCGGAAAGCTCCTGCAATGCTGCACGAGAGCTTTTAACCTTGATATAACAACCTGTTGAATGTTCGGGAATTTCCTTTTCGGTAAGGCTTGCCGCTGCACCCTTTACAAAGCAATCCTCTATAAATTTATGACCATCAATATTTGCTCCGTTTATCGGTACAAAAAGAGTTCCTTCTCTTACCTCTCTACTGTCATGCTGTATGTTACTTATGATTGCATCCGCATTTCCGAACAATTCACCGTTTACTGCCTTTGCAATTTCTTTCGCTGTCATACTTACCATTTACACTTCACCTCCTATTATATCTCTTACAACTTCTCTTTCATCATAGTGTGTCTTTACTCCCATTTTATCCTGATAATCCTCATGTCCCTTTCCTGCAAGAACTATTATATCTCCGTCCTGTGCATTTTCTATGCAATAACGTATTGCCTCTGTCCTGTCAGGTATTACAACATATTTACCGTTTGTTTTTGACAACCCTATTTTTATATCTGCTATTATATCCATCACATCTTCAAATCTTGAATTATCCTCTGTTATCACCGACAAGTCAGATAATTTTCCCGATATTTCTCCCATTTCATAACGTCTGTCCTTTGAACGGTTACCTCCTGCTCCGAAAAGTGTTATGAGCCTATTGGGCTTATATTCCCTCAAGGTTTCAAGAACATTCTCCATACTCAAAGCATTATGTGCATAGTCTATCAGAAGTGTATAGTTCCCCTTTACTTTTACCGTTTCTACTCTGCCTTTGACCTTAACTTCACTCATACCGTCATACATATTCTTTTCACTTACATCAAAATGTCTGCATACTGCCATTGCTCCCAGGGCGTTATATACATTGAATTTTCCGGGAATGTCAACATCAACTGACATATCTATATTTCCCTCTGTTTCAAAATGAACTCCTATATATCCTGCTTTTGATATCAAATGTGTATTCTTTGCCCTTAATTCCGCACTCTCACTGAATCCGAAATTTTCCACTTTTTCACAGGTATTATGTTCAAGGATAGTCGGTGTGACCTTATCATCTATATTAACTATACCTACTTTGCATTGTTTAAACAGTCTCGATTTACACTCTATATATTCTTCCATTGAGGCGTGTTCGACTCCTCCTATATGGTCATGCGACAGGTTTGTGAAAAGTCCGTAGTCAAAATAAATCCCGTCTGTCCTATATAATTTCAATCCCTGTGATGAAACTTCCATTACCACACATTTACAGCCTTTATTTATCATATCACGCAGTGCCTTTTGTATTTCATATGATTGAGGCGTTGTGTTGGATGTTTTTGTCAGCTCATTTCCTATCATTATACCCAATGTGCCTATTACACCCGTTTTGATACCGCCTTTTTCAAGTATTTCCTTTATCATAAAGGCTGTTGTCGTTTTTCCCTTGGTTCCTGTTATTCCAATGGTTACAAGACTTTCAGACGGTCTTCCGAAATACTCACTGCTTATCAGAGCAAGTGCTTTTCGGGTATCTGCTGTCTTTACTACACTTATCCCTTCTATATTTACATCTTCACTTACAACAACCGCTGAAGCACCTTTTTCAATCGCTGCATCTATAAATGTATGTCCGTCAAAGTTTGCTCCGACCAGGCATACGAACAAGCAATCTTTTACCACTTTCCTTGAATCATACACTATATCAGAAATTTCAATATCACCGCTGCCCTGCACAAGTTTACAGTCTGCTTTGGCAATGAGCTTACTCAACTTCATAAATAAAATACCTCCGTTAAAAAGCTATCAATAATATATATAACTCATTAACGTTATTTTATCACACACTGACTAACACTTCAATATTTAATTTTACTTTATTTTTTATATTTTCATCGCATGACCTACACATAAATTATTTTTTTGACAAGTTTAAAAGAAAAACTGTCAAGAATACTTGACAATTTTTGAGCAATGTGGTAATATATGAATACAGAAAATTTTGAGAACAAAATATCTGGATCCAGGGGTGATCTTATGGACAAAAAAGAAATCCTCGACAAGAATAAAAAACAAAATCGTAATAATCTTGATGAGAGAGAACAAAAAATATACAACACTTCTTTCGGACTCGGTGCTATAGTTGTAGGTGTTCTTTGTCTCGTCTTCAGCATATACAAGGCCATACATCATCAGATGTTCTATGAGTTCGCTTCCATAATCACTGCCTATCTCTGCACTACCTTTCTATATCAGTTCAAAAATCTTAAAAAATCTTATTATCTTATTGCAGGAATATTGACCGGTATTGCAGCAGTTCTTACAGCAATTCTGTTTTTTATGGTGTATGTGTGATGAATGATATTATTTTTCAGAACAGGTTAAGGGTGGCACGTGCCGAAAAAAGAATCTCTCAAGGTGAACTTGCAGAAATGGTTGGTGTCTCAAGGCAAACTATAAGCTCTATTGAAAACAATCAATTTTGTCCAAGTGCAAAATTGGCTCTCCTTATTTGCATCGCCCTTGATAAAAAATTTGAGGAGCTTTTTTACTTCGGAGAGTAAGTCAATTATTAAAGATTATAAGTTTACTTCATATACATTCCTCCTAAAAAACAATGACTCCCGATTGACTTAAAACAATCGGGAGTCGTTGTTTGAAGGTATCTTGTCTTTTATAAAAAATTGTTTCACGTGAAACACTCTGATAAATCAGGAGCGAGAAGTGAGAAGTTGAAAACTATAAAGTTTCACTTGTCATTTTTCACTCCTTATCTTTTTATCAAAAATGTTTCACGTGAAACATTTTTGATAAATCGGGAAACTCATTCCTCCTACTGCCTACACGGGCTAAAGATTTTTTCTCGTTGAATTGAAACCAAAATATGATTTTAACTGTTATTATATACAGAAGTACTTCAATAATTGCAAGGAAGGTGAAAAATTTGAATGATATGAAACTTGCACGGAAACTTAAATGCAAAGATCAAAAGGCTTTTGAAGAAATTATAGAAAAATATACTCCTCTTGTTTCTGCTATTATCTACAATGTTTCAAAAAATTCTCTTTCAAAAGAAGATATGGAAGAAACTGTTACAGATGTCTTTGTTACTCTTTGGAAAAATGCCGATAATATCATTGATGACAAGCTCAAAGGCTATATATGCCGTATCGCAAAAACAAGAGCTTTGAATAAAATTTCATCCGTAAATTCTCACCAGCTTTTGAACATTGATGACTATGACCCGGAAGATGATTTTTCTATATCGGCAGAAGTTGAGAAAAATGAACTTGCATCAGAACTCCGTGAGATAATCTCTCAAATTGATATGCCCGACAGGGAAATTATTATCAGGTATTATTACTACTCCCAGAATACATCTAAAATTGCAGAGGTTATGAATATCAATCAGCAAACTGTCAAGACAAAATTATGGCGTACAAGAGATAAAATTAAATCCAAACTTATCGAAAGGGGATATATACTATGAAAACTACTTTCAAAAATACTTTCAATGAATGGGAAGATGACTTACTGGATATTTCCCAAAATACCGTGACTGAAAATACAGATGTTTCCAGTGATGCGGTAAAATCAAGAGTGTTTTCTCAACTCGGTCTGAATAAAAAGAAAAAACATTTCAGCAGAACTGTTAAATTAAGCATGATTGCTGCAACACTTGCAGTGGCTGTTTTTGTGGGAACAACTGCTATCAGTGCCAACGGTGGAATTGAACGTATAAAAGAATTTTTTACAGGTAGTGTTTCTTCTTCCGATCTTTATGATGGAGGCAATGTTGAAGTTAAAACATCTGATCCGAATCTTAATGTTGAACTTCTTGCCGTAACGGGAGATAAAAATAATTTCTATGCTGTAGTTCAGGCAGAAAAAAAAGATGGCACCACTTTTACTGATGAAAACTATATATATACTCCAAATAACTCAAGCAGTTATATAGAAGTTTTATGCAGAGATCAATCAGGTGAATATTATGGCGGTGTAAACCACAATACGACCAAAAAGTATCGTTTAAGCAATGACGGTAAAAAACTCAATATCTTCATATCAATGGATTTGAGTACAAATGTATTTAAACATTATCCTGATATTGGTAATGGTATTATGACTGTCAAAAGTGAA
>CACXGJ010000032.1 GCA_902767125.1 uncultured Ruminococcus sp.
CACGGGGATAGCTCGTTGATACTGTACAGGTTGCTGTACTTGAGCGAGAAGCCCCCACCTCTATAGGTGGGGGAGTATGTCACGTGTCCGTTTCGGTTTTTATTATTAATTCAAAGAAAGGTGTGGTAATAATGGTTAAAGGATATTTGAAAAAGGGCTTTGCGGCAGCACTTGCACTGACGATTGTTACAGGCGGAATGACAGCCTTGAATGTATCTGCTGTCGGAGATAATGAATTGCCTTTTGTTGCAGCAGATGCAGTGGCTCTTGAGAATAATTCATTTGTCAGCTTTGAAACGATAGGTGTCAAGAAAACTCTTACCATAACAGGCTCTGCAAGTGGCGGTGCAGGGAATTATACCTATGCGTATTTCTACAAGAAAAGCTATGAAACAAAATGGACTATGAAAAAGAATTTCAGTACGACCGAATCTGTTAATATCGCTCCTCAAACCGTTACAGATTATGATATATGTGTCAAGGTGAAGGATGGCATAGGTACTTTAACAAAAAAATATTTTACTGTACACGTCAATCCCGCACTTGAAAGTCATTCATCTGTAAGCCCCCAAAGCCTTATCAAAGGAGACAGTATAATGCTGACAGGCTCTGCAACGGGCGGAAGCGGAGATTATACTTATGCTTATCTTTATAGGAGAGATGACGGTGCGTGGAAGGTCATCAAGAATTTCAGTACGGTTTCATCGGTATCCTTGAAGCCTGCTTATACAGGAAATTATGGCATATGTATAAAGGCAAAGGACAGCTATGGAACAGTCGTAAAAGAATATTTCAATGTTCCTGTGACGCAAATAGAGCTGAATGCCTATCTTGATGAAGATACCTTGCAGATAGGTGATACAGTCACTGTAAGTGCTGAAGCGTCAGGTGACAATACGGGCTTTACCTATGCTTACTTCGTGCAGGAGAAGGGTGCTTCAAGCTGGAAGTTCATAAAGAATTTCAGCGAATCACAGTCGGTTACCTTCACTCCGAATGCTGTCGGTGAATATAATATTTGTGTAAAAGTAAAGACTCCTTCGGGTAAGGTTGAGAAAAAATATCTGTCGTTGAATGTTGTTCAGGAAAAGAATGATGCCAAGAGCATAACTTCAAGGATAATAAGCGATTCCATGACACAGGTCCAAAAGGTCAAGGCTATACATGACTGGATCGTCAACAATGTTGAGTATGATATGGAAAATCTGATGAACGGAACGATTCCTCCCGAAGATTATACTGCCGAGGGACTCTTTGAGAACAGAAAGGCTGTTTGCGACGGATATTCAAAGGCATTCATGCAGATGGCACAATATGCGGGATTTGAAGTTATAAGAGTTACAGGAGTAGGCTACAACAGTGCAGGAAGTGTCGAAGCTCACGCATGGAATCAGATAAAAGTGAACGGAAACTGGTATAATATTGATGTTACATGGGATGATCCTGTGGTGATGTCAGAAACAACATTCGATAATCTTGTCTACGATTATTTCCTTGTACCTGACAGCAGCTTCAACAGAAATCATCAGGCAAATCCCGGTCAAACAAGATACAGCTGTACAGCTCCTCAACCCTTGGAGGATATAGAACAGGAGGTTCTTGAAAAAGAACTTGAAAATAATGATAATTATTTTTACTGTGAAACTACGGATGAAGTAAAGGCAGTAGCAGCGGGTATTCTCGCAGGAGGCACAACAGAATTTACGGTCATTTATAAGACGGGTAATATGAGTGCATCTGATGTCTTTTATGCTTCGGCTGATGCCGGAACAGCATCAAGAAAGGTATCAGGTACAAGCTGTGAGTATATGGTCTGGAAAATAGACGGCTATGAACAGATGACAATATACTTTACATTGAGATAAGAAAATTTCATTATGGCGGTGTATCGTCTGAAAAACGGTACATCGCCGTTTATTTTTGCAAAAATCCGCTAAAACTATTTGCATTTACGGAAGGTTTGTTTTATAATAATCTTATACTGTTATCGGAGAGTGAAAAGTGAATGAACATGGACAGAAAAACCATTGCAAAGATATTTTTTCTTGCAGTATGTATAATTCTTGTATATATAGGCTTTCAGCACCTTGATATAATAGGCTCGTTTTTGATATGGCTTCTCCAGATATTTGTGCCGTTCATAATAGCAGGCTGTTTTACATTCTTTTTGAATGTTCCGC
The DNA here is from genome assembly GCA_902767125.1 of uncultured Ruminococcus sp. Classification (GTDB taxonomy): domain Bacteria; phylum Bacillota; class Clostridia; order Oscillospirales; family Acutalibacteraceae; genus UBA1213. The sequence continues at coordinate 2,181 of CACXGJ010000032.1, forward strand.
TCAATGCGATAGAAAAAAGATTGTTTATTTCAAAAAACGGTGAAGCTGTGAGTCCTGTGAAAGAGAAATTGAGAAGACCTCTTGCAATAACGATGTCGATAAGTATATTTGTGCTGATAATCGGAGTGTTTTTGATAATAATCATCCCCGAAATAAGCAACAGCCTTCAGAAAATAGCAGGCTCGATACCTGTTGCATTTGAACAGGTACAGGATACTCTCACCGACTGGGGCAACAGATATGACTGGGCAAAGCCTATCATAGAGGCTCTTGATGTAGACTGGAGTTCGGTAGGCTCAAATATAAGCAAGTTCATAACAAGCAATATTTCAAATTTTTTCAGCTCAACAATGGATCTTTTGAGTTCGACGATGAAGGTATTGTCATCTGTCATAAGTACGGTCGTGAACATATTTTTGGGGATAGTGCTGGCAGTGTATTTCCTTGCCAACAAGGAAAAAATCTCCTCAAATGTAAAAAAGGTATTATATGCTCTGCTTCCGTCAAAGGCAGTTGATTATGTTATAGAGGTCGGTGTTATGACAAACAAATCCTTTTATAACAGCATAACAGGTCAGATGATGGAATGTGTGATAATAGGCTGTCTGACGGGCTTCGGAATGGCAATACTCGGCTTTCCGTATGCGTCACTTGTAGCTGTCCTCATTGCAATATGCTCATGGATACCCATGTTCGGTATAACCATAGGTACAGTCATAGGAACACTTTTTATCCTGACAGTCAGTCCGATACAGGCAATATGGTTTATAGTATTCATGGTGTGCCTTCAGCAGATCGAAGGAAATCTGATATATCCGAGAGTTGTCGGTTCAAATATCGGACTTCCGCCTATCATAATGATAGCAGCAATAGTTATTTTCAGCGGATTTTTCGGAATAGTGGGACTTCTTGTATGCGGTCCTGTGACATCTGTCCTGTATACACTTTTAATGCGTTTTGTGAACAATAAAGTAAAAGATAAGAATATTCCCAAGGAAAAATATGCGATGGTCAAAAAAAGCAGTAGTGAGACCTATGAGCCGAAAAGGGCAAAGAACGGAAATAAGAAAATAAAGGATATAATTTCAAATGTAACGAAGAAAATCAAGTGAATCTCGAACAGCGGTTCGTATTTGTGCGAATCGCTGTTTTTTATAATTTTTCTTTAAAACTATTGTAATTTTATATCAAAATATGATAAAATTATGTATGTAATCTAATTTTTCGGGAGGTTTTTGGCGGAAATGGAAAATAAAAAATATTCACATATTCTTGACGCGCAGGCATATTTCGGAAATGATCTCGGTGCTGTTTATTCAAAGGATCATACCGTATTCAAGGTGTGGACACCATTGGCAAGTAATGTTGTGTTAAAGCTGTATAGAACGGGAGATACAGATGAAGTTATATCCCTTGAGAAAATGGAAAAAAGTGAAAACGGTGTATGGAGTATAAAAATTGATGGTGATATAAAGAATACATACTATACATATCTTGTGACAGTTGACGGAAAAACAAGAGAAACAGCGGATATATATGCAAAGGCGGCAGGTGTCAACGGCAAAAGAAGCATGGTCGTTGACCTTGAGGATACTGATCCTGAAAATTGGGAGAACGACCATAATATTCTGCTTGAAAATCCCACTGATGCAATTGTATGGGAAATCCATGTCAGGGATTTTTCTATAAGCCCGCTGTCGGGAGTTTCGCCTGAACACAGGGGAAAATATCTTGCATTTACCGAAAACGGAACAACTCTTGACGGAAAAGGTGAAATATCTACCTGTACGGACTATCTTAAAAAATTGGGTGTGACTCATGTCCAGATACTGCCGATGTATGACTATGCGACTGTTGATGAGGCTCATCCTGAAAAGCCTCAATTCAATTGGGGTTATGATCCTGTCAATTACAATGTTCCCGAAGGCTCCTATTCGACCGATGCTTTTGACGGCAATGTCAGGATAAGAGAACTGAAGCAGATGATAATGGCACTCCACAAAGCAGGTATAGGTGTTATTATGGACGTTGTGTATAATCATATGTATTCAGCCTCCGGAAGCTGGTTTGACAAGACTGTGCCGAATTATTATTTCAGACTTACAAAGGACGGAAAATTGAGTGACGGTTCGGCTTGCGGAAATGAAACCGCCAGTGAACACCTTATGTACAGGAAATTTATGACGGACTCTATATTATATTGGGTAAAGGAATATCATGTTGACGGATTCAGATTTGACCTTATGGGAGTGCATGATGTTGATACAATGAACGGTATCCGAAAGGCACTTGATGAAAATATTAGGGGCGGTGAAAAGATAATCATGTACGGCGAGCCGTGGACAGGCGGCAAGCTGGGTACAGATGTCGATACCTGCATAAAAAATAATATCTGTAAGCTGAACAACAGAGTAGGAGCATTCAACGATAAATTCAGGGATACCGTCAAAGGTCATGTTTTCAATGCACTTGAACAGGGATTTGTACAGAGCGGTGAATTTACAAGGGAATTACAATCGTGTATCACAGCAAACTGTATTTCGGAAAAATGGTTCAATCAGCCCTCACAGGCTATTGCTTATACATCCGCACATGACAATTTCACTCTGTATGACAAGCTCGTTCTTTCCGTCAAGAATGATATGTCCTATGCTGAAAGAGATGAAAGGCTCATTGCAATGAACAAGCTTTCAGCGGCACTTATGCTCACTTCACAGGGGATCGTATTCATGCAGGCAGGCGAGGAGTTTGCCCGTACAAAATTCGGTGATGACAACAGCTATGTATCATCCGATAAGATAAATCAGATAGATTGGAGCAGTCTTGAAAAGTATGCTGACCTTGCCGAATATTATAAGGGACTTATCAAAATAAGAAAGAACTTTTCACCGTTCAGGGATCCTACAATACGTTCTGCAAAGCTCATCAAATTTTCCGAAAATCTGGAAGGTGCAGTGGCATATACTCTCGAAAATACCATTGCTCCCGAAAAAGAATGGAAATATATCGCTGTTCTCGTGAATGCAAATGAGACCGAAACGGAAGCTGAATTGCTTGCACAGGAAAATAAAACCCTGCCCGAAAAATGGACGATAATTGCAAATGCCGAAAATGCAGGTCTTTCAGGTCTCGGAACAATAGAAGGAAATACAATAAAAATTCCTCCGCAGTCAGCATTGATACTTGTTGCGGATAAATGATATGAAAAATGGTACGAAAAAATTCCCGTTATCATTGACATTAATGCGAATATATGGTATAATTACCGAAACATTTTGTATATTTTTTAGTAAGTGAGGTGTTGAAAAGTGCAGAAATATGTATGCGATGTATGCGGATATGTTTATGATCCTGTTGAGGGCGATGAGGCTAACGGTATCGCTCCTAACACAGCTTTTGAAGATTTACCTGAAGATTGGGTATGTCCTTTGTGCGGTGTTGACAAGAGCAATTTTTCGGCTGAATGATTTGTAAAGAAATGTTTTTTCGAGAGGAGAGCAACATTTTGTTTTCCTCTCTTTTCATTTTGTTGGAGGATATTTTTATGAAATACTGGAATGGAAGAAGATATTATTCTCTTGACTGCTACCTCAAGGAAACTTTCGGTCAAAAGCTGTATAAGCTGTCATTGAGCGGAGGGATGACCTGTCCGAACCGTGACGGGAAATTATCGACACAGGGCTGTATATTTTGCAGTGAGGGAGGTTCGGGGGATTTTGCAGCACCCTGTACGGATATTTCGATTCAGATAGAGTATGCGAAGACTCTTGTCAAGGATAAATTTCAGGGAGATAAATATATAGCATATTTTCAGTCATATACAAATACCTATGCTGATACGGCATATCTTGAGAGGCTTTTTATGCCTGTGATAAGGCGTGATGACATTGCAGTCCTGTCGATAGCGACAAGACCTGACTGCCTTGAGGATGATAAGATAAGGCTCATATCCGAGATGGCGAAAATAAAGCCTGTTTGGATAGAATTGGGCTTGCAGACGGTACATGAGAAAACGGCTGATCTTATCAACAGGGGATATAAATTGGAATGCTATGACAGTGCGGTCCGAAGGCTGAAGAATATAGGAGTGAATGTCATAACGCATATAATATTGGGGCTTCCTGACGAAAGCCGTGAGGAAATGCTCGAAACAGCAGAATATGTGGGTAGGGTGACCGACGGCATAAAAATACAGCTCCTGCACGTTCTGAAGAATACAAAGCTTGCAGAGCTGTATGAAAGCGGATATTTCGGGACACTCCAACAGGATGAATATATATCTCTTGTGGGAGTTACAAAATAAGTATCAAAAACATTGACATTAGTGATTAAACGTGTTAGAATATGCCTAAATATATGATGTGCGGTCATCTA
>CACXGJ010000033.1 GCA_902767125.1 uncultured Ruminococcus sp.
GAAAGGAGGAAGTTTCCATGCTGAGAACATATCAGCCCAAGAAGCTCCACAGAAAAAAGGAGCATGGTTTCAGAAAAAGAATGTCTACTGCAAACGGTCGTAAGGTCCTTGCAAGAAGAAGAGCAAAGGGTAGAAAGAAACTGTCCTACTGATATTGCTTTTTGCCGAAAAAAGCATACGGTCTTGATCTAAAAAAACTGTGTGATGAAAGATGGTTTTGATTATGGAGCTTGTCACTATAAAAGAAAATAAGGATTTTCGCCGTATATATATGCGTGGCAGCTCTTATGCGTCGGGTATTCTGGTCACTTATGTAATAAGAAACCGCTTGGGGATCACAAGGATCGGTATCACAACAGGTAAAAAGATCGGTAAGGCCGTTTTGCGTAACAGATCCCGCAGAATCATCAGAGAGGCTTTCAGGGAAATTTCCGATGATGTCAGAACAGGCTATGATATTGTCTTTGTCGCAAGAGGAAAAACCCCTTTTGTCAAAAGCTATGATATTCTGCGTTCTATGAAAAAACAGCTCAAGCAGGCAGGTGTTTTGAAATGAGACGCCTGCTTATTTGGCTTATACGGCTTTATCAGAAGTATATCTCTGCTTTTACTCCGCCATGCTGCAAATATTACCCGACCTGCTCGTCATACGGAGTTCAGGCTTTATCACGTTTCGGTGCTGTAAAAGGCACTTTTTTGACTGTATGGAGGATACTTCGCTGCAACCCTTTCTCGGGAGGCGGATATGATCCCGTCCCCGACAGATTCAAAAGAATAGACTATAAAAAGATTAAAGGTCAAAAAGTGGAGTTTGGAGAATGAATGTGCATTTCCTTACTTCAAAAATAAAAATATTTTTTTGGGAAAGGAATGTTTACTCGTTAAATGATGTATATTTTTAATTTAGTCGGAAGCCTGTTCGGCTATATTCTCTGGTGGGCATTTTTGCTCTTCAAGAACTTCGGACTGGCTATTATTGTATTTACTGTTATCGTAAAACTGATCTTATTGCCTTTCTCCGTCAAGCAGCAGAAATCTATGGCAGCCAATACAAGATTTCAGAAAAAACAACGTGAGATTATGGAAAAATACGGCAATGACCGTATGAAAGCCAATGAAGAAGTACAGAAACTCATGCAGAAAGAAGGTATCAGTCCCACCGCCGGATGCAGTACAATGTTTGCTCCAATGATAGTTATGCTGGGAGTTTACTATTCTGTTATAAGCCCTCTGTCAAATACTATCCATATAGCCTCATCTAAAATTTCCATTGCTCTGCAAAGCTTTTCAGCCTTACCCGGTATGGGAAGTACTGTCAACATACGTTACGGTGAAATAAGTATTCTTAAATATTTTGATGTTCTTCAAAAATATCTCGTTGACAACAATGGCAATTCTCTTTTCAGTACATCGGATATAGAAAATATCAATCAATTCAAAAACGGATTTAATTTTCTCGGCTGGGACTTGCTTGCAACTCCCAGTACAAGCTCATTTCAGTCTATGCTGTGGCTCATACCCGTGCTTTGCTTTGTGACCTCCGTTGCAAGTATGCTTATCATGCAGAAAATGAACGGCACAAAAATGCAGGGCTGTATGATCGGTATGATACTGATGATGCCGCTTATGTCTGCATGGATAGCATATACTGTCCCGGGTGCGGTAGGTTTTTATTGGATAGCCTCAACCGTCCTCGGCTTTGTACAGTCCGTACTTATGAACATCTTCTACAGTCCAAGCATTATCGAAGCCCGTGCAGAAGCTCACAGAGTAGAATTGAGAAGACAACAGGAAAAAGACATCGCTTTTGTTGAAGCTCCGGATTATATACCGCCTTCACAAAAAATCAAAAATGAAAACAATCAGGCTGCAGAAAACAACAGCCGTTCTAAAAAACAGAATCAAAAGAAAAAATCAAATTCCAAAAATTCTAAAAGTGATTATCAGGGAAGAAAAAAATAACAGGAGGAATTTTTTTATGCTGCGTGAAACTACCGTAACAGCAAATACCATTGAAGAAGCCAAGAAAAAAGCGTGCGAAGAATTGGGAACCGAACCCGAAAGCACTCAATTTGAAATTCTTCAGCAGCCCGAAAAGAAAATGTTCGGACTTTTCGGCGGAAGTCCCGCAAAGGTAAGAGCATTCGTTGAGCTTACCCCCCTCAAGTGTGCGGAGGACTACATCTCCGAGATCATAAAAAATATGGATATAGGTGACATACAGGTCACCTCCGAAGAAACTGAAGATGGTGCTGTTATAAACCTTGACGGTGAAAATGTCGGTGCAATAATCGGTCACCGTGGCGAAACTCTTGATGCCCTGCAATATCTTGTAGGACTCGTTGCAAACCATGTAGATCAGAGCTATTACAGAATTTCCATAAATATCGGAAACTACCGTGAAAAAAGAGAAAAAACTCTTGAGATACTTGGAAGAAAGCTCGCTTTCAAGGCTCTCAAAACAGGTGCGAAAACTGTTCTTGAACCCATGAACCCCTATGAAAGAAGAATAATCCATACCGCAGTACAAAAAGTAAAGGGGGCTTCCTCATGGAGTGAGGGCGAGGAGCTTCAGCGTCATGTCGTAATAGGTCCCGATCCCGAATACAAATCATATAACAAGGGAAGAAGACCTCGCTCAAGCAACTTCAACAAAGACGGCTCATATAACAAACGTCCCCGTACAACAGGATATCAGAGAAGACAGTATTCCGAAGATGAGGCTCATCCGCAGGACAGCACTTTCAGTACCTTTGAGGACGAGGTCATCAGGGAAAGCATCAATGAACGTCCCGATACCTCTCTTTACGGCAGGATAGAGGTCAAGAAACCAAGCTCGGATGAATAATATCTGAAATACTCACAGATACATTGTTTTACAAAAAATAATGTATCTGTTTTTGATATGAGGAGGCTTTAAAATGGATAATACTATCGCTGCAATTTCAACCGCAAACGGCATCGGCGGCATGGGAGTCATAAGAATTTCAGGTGACAATGCCTGTCAGGTCGCTCAAAACGTCTTCAGATCGGTATCGGATAAAAATATCACTCATATGAAAGGATATACTGCTACCTTTGGAATGGTCTATGATGACGGCGAACCAATAGATGAAGCTGTTGCACTTGTCTTCAAAGCTCCCCACAGCTATACGGGAGAGGATGTTGTTGAGATATCCTGTCATGGAGGCTTATATGTGACCAAGAGAGTCCTTCGTGCAGTACTCAAAAACGGTGCTGTTTCCGCACAGCCCGGAGAATTTACCAAAAGAGCTTTTTTGAACGGTAAAATGGGACTTACCGAAGCTGAAGCCGTTATGGATATCATATCTGCAAGAGGAAAACAATCTGCCAAAGCCGCTCTTTCATGTATGGAGGGAAAGCTCCGTCAACGTATAGACGGGGTACGTGACATTCTTCTGAATACTGCCGCTCATCTTTCCGCATGGGCTGACTATCCCGAAGATGATATACCACAGGTCGAAAATGATAATCTTATATCCACTCTCAAAGGCTGTCAGGATGAGCTTGATTCCCTGCTGAAAACATATGATGCAGGAAAAATTATCCGTGAGGGCGTTAATACAGTGATTGCAGGAAAGCCAAATGTCGGAAAGTCAACTTTGATGAATCTGCTTTCGGGCTGTGAACGCTCTATTGTAACAAATGTTCCGGGAACTACCCGTGATGTTATCGAAGAAACGGTCATGCTCGGAGATATCCCTCTGAATCTTTCGGATACAGCAGGTATCCACCTGACCGATGATCCTGTTGAAAAAATCGGTGTTGAGCGTGCAAAAGACAGAATATTGAAAGCAGGTCTTGTGCTTGCGGTATTCGATTCATCACAGCCTCTTTCGGATGATGACAAGGCTCTTATCGACCTGTTGACCGACGCTCCTGCTCTTGCCGTCATCAACAAAACAGACCTTGAACAAAAACTCGATACAGAATATATACAGTCAAAGATAAAAAATATCGTTTTCATATCCGCACTTATGGGCAACGGCTCTGCCGAACTTGAAAGCAAGGTCGCTCAAATAGTCGGTACTTCAAATCTCGATTCATCACAGGGCATCCTTGCAACAGAAAGACAGAGAAATTCTGCCGAAAGTGCCTTCAACTTCATCAAGGAAGCCATTGATGCCGTCAACATGGGGATCACTCTTGATGCTGTCACCATCATCATCGAGGAAGCCATAAACAGTCTTCTTGAACTTACCGGAGAAAGAGTTACAGAAGCTGTCACGGATAAGATATTTGCCCGTTTCTGTGTGGGAAAATAAATTTTAAAAAAAAATCGGCAGTGAGAAGAATTTTTCTTCCCACTGCCTTATTATTTACCAAATTATTTAACAGTCACATAAAAATATTTCTTTTCGATCTTGCCTGTTTCATCTTTGATTTTTATACATATCTGATATTCACCTGTTCTTGCAGGTTTTATCTTTATATTTGCATTATCGGAATATGCCTGTTTTACAGTCCATTTTTTGTCTACACTGTTCTTATACAATACGCCATATTCATAATTTCCGATACCGCCCGTTGCAACGCCCTTTACAGTCACTGTACCGCCTTTTTTGATGGCTGTTGCAGATATTGTCGAGTTATTTTTCAGCTTTTCGTTTACTTTTACGGCAAAGAATTTTTTAACGATAGTACCCTGACTGTCCTTTACTTTTACGCATATATCATAATCGGTTGCTTTTGCGGGCTTTACGGTGATAGTACTGTTTGTGGAATAATTCTGCTTTACAGTCCATTTTGTATCAGCCTTTTTCTTGTAAAGCACTGCGTATGTATAATATCCCATTCCGTAATATGCTTCTGCATTCACCGTAACTGTTTCACCGCAAATAATATCATATTTCAATATTGTTGAAGTATTTTTCAAACTTCTTACTTTTGAAAAAGAATAGCCATTATTTTCAGCGTGTTCCTGAGCCGCACTGCCGGGCTGACCGTAAATCGTAAGATTTTCATTTTCTCCGAATACGTCATAGTCAAATTCCTTAACACTCGGTGGAATAGTTACGCTTTTCAAGCTATAACAGTTATAAAATGCCAACATTCCAATGCTGCGGACACTTGGCGGTATAATAACATTATCAAGAGATTTACATTCGCTGAAAGTTCCGTCATTTATTTTTAAAATATTTGCCGAAAGACGCACAGAGAGCAATTTATCATTGTTTGTAAAAGCAAAGGGGGCAATATATGTAACACTATCCGGAATATATAGTTCAGTAAGATTGCCGCACAAATTAAATGCACCTTCATCTATTGTTTTAACTCCGTCCGGAATATAAGCACTTACAATACCTGTTGATTGAAATGAATATTTTCCTATATGTTTTACGCTTTTTGGAATATCAATATTTTTAAGGTTTTTACTGCCTTCAAACAAGTCATCTTCAATTTTTTCCAAACCGTTCGGAAGAACTACTTTTTCGAGATTGTCACAGTATGAAAACGCATGTTCTCCGATTGACAAAACACTGTCGGGAACAGTTATTGACTTGACATATTCATTCATTGAGAAAACACTTGCATCTATTGCAGAAACAGTTTTGCCTTCTATCTGGTCCGGAACTGTGACATTTTCTGCATTTCCTCTGTATTTTGTGATTGTAATAGTACCATCTGAATTTGTTTCATACAGGAAATTTGTGTATGTATCAGCCGCATTTACGGAAATATCCATACCTGCAAACTGACCTGCTGCCGTAAATCCGACACCCAACACCATAGCTGCCGCAAGTGATACAGAAATAACTTTTCTGAGAACTCTGCCTTTTAACATAATAAAAAAATCCTCCTTATTATTCAGTCACTTTGACTGTAAAATATTTTTTGGATATACTGCTGTCCCAGTCCATTACTTTTATGCAGACATCATAGTCTGTTGCTGCATAGGGTCTTACAATAATTTTGGAGTTTTCTTTATAGCCCTGTCTTACAGTCCACTTTGTTTCAGATTTTTTCTTGTAAAGAACCGCATAATCATAGTTTCCCCTGCCGCCTGTTGCAGAACCGCTGACAGTGACTGTATCACCCTTTTTGATAGTCGTTGCGGAAATAGTTGAGGTATTTTTCAATTTCGGATTGACCGTAAGAGTAAAGAACTTTTTAGCTATATTGCCTTTGCTGTCCTTTACTTTTACGCAAACGTCATAATCTGTGATTTTTGAGGGCTTGAAATAAATATATTCATCATCGCTGTAACCACGGGCTACTGTCCATTTCTTGTCTGTTTTTTTCTTGTACAGTGCAGCGTA
>CACXGJ010000034.1 GCA_902767125.1 uncultured Ruminococcus sp.
ATACATACAACTTGTCATTATATTTCTTTGAAAGAATATAATTTCGGAGTATCCTTTGAATATACTGAAATTTCATACACAAATCGTGTTATTTTGAAAAACACTCCCCCCTTTGAAACCTGAAACACCGATAAATACTGCATTTCGGGTTTCAGTAATCAAGGAAAGAAAAAATTCTGTAAGTTTTGCCCCACCGGGGCATAAGTTTGAATCGGAAAATTATAAAAAAATCCACTTGAAAATCTGTACCTTGGTCGTATATAATATTACAACAGCAAAATATTCTGGAGGAAATGAAAAATGTATAAAATTATTTCGATCGCAAATCAAAAGGGCGGTGTCGGAAAAACAACCACTGCAATGAATGTCGGCGTTGCATTAAGACTTGCGGGAAAACGTGTCCTGCTCGTTGATCTTGATCCCCAAGCCAATCTTTCAACATATCTTGACTTCGATAATACGTATGACAAGTATCCTACAATAAGTCATCTTATGATGACTGCTATCGGACAAATCAACAAGCTCAATGATGTAAAACAGTATATCAGACACAATGAACTGAATGACATTGATTTTATCCCATCAGACATTGACCTTGCAAATGCTGATTTTTATCTGTCCGGTGTGATATCGAGAGAAACTGTTCTGAAACGTATGCTCAAAAATGAGATCGTTGGAGATTATGACTATATCATCATAGATTGTCTGCCATCATTGGGCGTGCTTTTGATGAATGCTCTTGTGGCAAGCAGTGGTGTGATCATACCAGTTCAGGCACAAAAATTTGCTTTTGACGGCTTGGGTATGCTCAACAGTATATTCGAGCAGATAAGAGATACTCTGAAGCCCGATCTTGAGCTTGTGGGTGTACTGCCGACAATGGTCGATAACACAAATGCAAGCAAGAGAATCGTTGAAAAGCTAAAGGAAAACTACCGTGACAAGCTGTTCAATACGGTTATTCACCGAGCCGCCGAGGCTGTTGAAAGTACTGACAAGCATAAAAGCCTTTGCCTTTATAAAAATCGTGTGGGTGAAGAATACAAGGCAATTGCGGCAGAGATCATAGAAAGGACAGATCAGAAAAATGGCACAGTTTAATTTTGGCGTGATGATGTCACAGGAAAATCAGGTGAAACAAATACCCGTTGATATGCTCGTTCCGTATCATAAGCACAGCTTTACTCTTTATGAGGGCGAAAGGCTTGATGATATGGTCGAAAGTATAAAAGCCAACGGTGTGATGACACCCATAATCGTACAGCCTCTTGGTGACAGATATGAAATACTTATCGGACATAATCGCTGGAATGCCTCCAGACTGGCAGGAAAGGATCTTGTTCCTGCCATCATCAAGGAAAATCTTACGGAAGAAGAAGCCGAAATATACGTTGTCGAGAGCAACCTTATACAGAGAGGCTTCAACGAGCTTAAAATATCCGAACAGGCACAGGTTCTCGCCTTAAGATATGAAAGTATATTTTCACAGGGCAAACGTACCGATATTGTCAATGAACTTCTGAAACTCGAAGGCAGGATGCCCGAAAAAAAGGAAAAGCACAATTCCCGTGAGATAGTCGGAGAGGAATATGGCTTGAGCCGCAATACCGTTGCAAGATTGATCAGGATAAATAAACTCAACGATGGTATAAAATCCTGGGTGGATGATGGCAGATTATCTATAAGGGCGGCTGTTGAATTATCATACATGGACAGCGACAGGCAGGAAGATCTATATATCGCAAACACCGACCGTGACAACGGCGATATGTTGAGAAAGATAAGCGAGAAAACAGCGAAATTATTGAGGAATGCAGAGAATGCCGAAGCTGTATCATCTGTCCTTTCATGCAATACAAAAAGAACTTCGGCTTCAAAAGCCATCAGGCTCGATGCAGATATATATGAGAAGTATTTTAACGGAATGAATGACAGCAAGGTCGCATTTATCGTTGAACAGGCACTTGAGATGTATTTCGGAACACTGTCTTCGGGTTCATGACAATTCACTATTAATTTGGTATTTTGACATAACATGTTTGGTAAAAAATGTCTATGAGGGATAATTGACTTTTGGTTTCAAATATAATATAATAACATCTGTGTATCGGGGATTATGACAAATTGTTTCCTGTGACCTCTGAAATCGGGACAACAGGCACATTTGCCGTATTCGGACAGCACTGTTTTTTAAAAAATTATTTTTGGAAGCTGCAATGTCGATTTTTTATAAAATCGACATTATCATTATGGACAGATATATATCTGTATTTTGAATTTATGGTATATACGGATCAGAAGGAGAAAAAATATGAAAAAAGCGGTCGTAGTAGGCGGTAGCAACGGGATAGGTTTGGCAATTGTCGGTGAGCTTATCTCCAGAGGCTATCATGTACTTATATTGGATATTGCCGAGCCTGATGATATTGCCGATTCGGACTCATCTTCGTACACTTATATAAAATGCAATCTGCTTGATTTTGATGAAGCTGTTTTTGAGAGGCTGAAGGAAGACAAGAATATAGATTTTCTTATGATAACTGCGGGATTCGGCAGGGCTGCTGCTTTTGAACATATTCATACGGCTGAAATAAAGAATATATTTGAGGTGAATACTGTCGCTGCAGTCAGGATTATCCGATATTTTTATGAGCGTATACGGGCTTCGGAGCGTTTCTATTGCGGTGTGATGGGTTCAATAGCAGGATTGATGAGTTCACCTCTGTTTTCTGTATATTCTGCATCCAAATCGGCTTTATGCAGATTTATCGAAAGTGTCAATATTGAGCTTGAGGTCTTCGGCACTTCCAACAGAATACTCAATGTTTCTCCCGCTTCGATCCGAGGAACAAAATTCAATGGCGGCGAAAATGATATTGAACAGATCAGGAGCCTTGCAGGTGAGATCGTTACAAGAGCTTTTGATTCCGAAGAACTGTTCATCCCGAATTATGATGAGACATTTAAGGCAGTGCTTCAACGATATCATGACGATCCTCATGAATACGGTCTGCACAGCTATGATTACAAGATCAAATCGGGCAGAGTCACTGACCGCTGCAAAGCAAGTATCGGATATCTTTCGGGTACATTCGATCTGTTCCATGTCGGACATCTCAACCTGTTGAGAAGGGCAAAGGAACAGTGCGATTATCTTATAGTCGGAGTCCATCCGAGTGCTGCACATAAGGGAAAGGAAGCATTCATTCCTTTTGAGGAAAGAATGGAGATCGTGAAGGCTTGCAAGTATGTTGACAAGGTTATCCCATCACTTCCCGAAGACAGCGATGTCTGGCAGCTTTATCACTACACAAAGCTATTTGTCGGCAGCGACTACAAAGGAACAGAACGATTCAACAGGTATGAAGAATACTTTAAAGATAAAGGTGTGGATATCGTTTATTTCCCTTATACAAAGGGTACCAGCAGTACACAGTTAAGAAAATCGTTGCAAAACAATATCCAAACACCTGAAAATGAAAAAGAGAAAAAAAATATCACACATGTTGACCTTAACGGTAAGGTCATATTAGTGACAGGGGCAGCAGGATTTATCGGAGCTTATCTTGTAAAAAGACTTCTCTCGGATGTGCCGACTGCGAGAATCATCGGTATCGACAGTGTCAACGATTACTACGATGTCCGTCTCAAAGAGTATCGTCTAAAGGGATTGAGCGAAAATGAGAATTTTACATTTGTCAGGGGAAATATCGCTGACAAGGGGCTGATATGTGATATCTTTGATAAATACCGACCGTCGGTTGTTGTCAATCTTGCGGCTCAAGCAGGTGTACGTTATTCCATTACCAATCCTGATGTATATGTGGAATCCAATCTTATCGGATTTTTCAATATACTTGAGGCTTGCCGAAGATATCCTGTCGAGCATTTAGTCTACGCATCAAGCTCATCTGTTTACGGCTCAAACAAAAAGGTTCCGTACAGTACCGATGATAAGGTCGATAATCCTGTTTCACTTTATGCGGCAACAAAGAAGTCAAACGAGCTTATGGCTCATGCCTACTCAAAGCTCTATAACATACCCTCCACGGGACTGCGTTTCTTTACGGTCTATGGTCCCGCAGGTCGTCCCGATATGGCTTACTTTGGATTTACAAATAAGCTGGTCGCAGGCGAAACGATAAAGATATTCAACTATGGCAATTGCAAAAGGGACTTTACCTACATTGATGATATCGTTGAGGGTATAGTCAGAGTCATGCAGGGAGCTCCCGAAAAAAAGAACGGTGATGACGGTCTTCCTATACCGCCCTATGCTGTTTATAACATCGGCAACAATCATCCTGAAAATCTGCTTGATTTTGTTCGGATACTTTCGGAGGAGCTTGTCCGTGCAGGCGTATTGCCCGAAGAATATGACTTTGAAGCACACAAGGAACTTGTTCCGATGCAGGCGGGTGATGTACCTGTCACCTATGCAGACACGGATGCACTGGAAAGAGATCACGGTTTCAAGCCGAGTACCTCCCTGCGTGAGGGCCTGAGAAATTTCGCCGAATGGTATAAAAAGTTTTATATATGAGAGAAGAATTGGGAATGGATAAGAAATATACGATAGCTGTAGCCGGAACAGGATATGTAGGTTTGTCTATTGCTACTCTGTTGTCACAGCACCACAGGGTATATGCAGTAGACATCATTCCGGAAAAGGTCGAACTGATCAACAAAAGAAAGTCTCCTATCCAGGATGAATATATAGAAAAATATCTTGCCGAAAAGGAGCTTGATCTGACCGCAACACTCGATGCGGAGCTTGCTTACAGGAATGCGGATTTTGTTGTGATAGCCGCACCTACAAATTATGACAACAAGACTCAACACTTTGATACAAGTGCGGTAGAGGCTGTAATAAAGCTTGTCATGCAATATAATCCCGATGCGGTCATGATCATCAAGTCTACCATCCCTGTAGGATATACACAGTCCATCAGAAAAAAGACGGGCAGTAAAAATATTATTTTCAGTCCCGAATTTTTGAGAGAATCAAAGGCACTTTATGACAATCTTTATCCGAGCCGAATAATCGTAGGTACAGATATGAATGACGAAAGGCTCGTAAAGGCTGCACAGGAGTTTGCGGAAATGCTTCGGGAGGGTGCCGTCAAGGAAAATATAGATACTCTGTTCATGGGATTTACCGAGGCTGAAGCCGTAAAGCTCTTTGCAAATACATACCTTGCCTTGAGAGTCAGCTATTTTAACGAGCTTGATACATATGCCGAAATGAAGGGACTTGACACACAGCAGATTATCAACGGTGTATGTCTTGATCCACGTATCGGAACTCATTACAATAATCCGTCCGTCGGCTACGGCGGCTACTGTCTTCCAAAGGATACAAAGCAGCTTCTGGCAAATTATCGGGATGTACCTCAAAATCTCATTGAGGCGATAGTTGAAAGCAACCGCACAAGAAAGGATTTCATTGCAAGCCGTGTTCTTGAAAAAGCGGGATATTATGATTACTACAATTGTGGTGATTTTGATGCGGATAATGAAAGGGATTGTGTGATCGGTGTCTATCGTCTGACAATGAAATCAAATTCCGACAACTTCCGCCAAAGCTCCATTCAGGGAGTCATGAAACGCATCAAGGCAAAGGGTGCAACGGTCATTATCTATGAACCGACACTTGAGAATGGAAGCACCTTCTTTGGAAGCAAGGTCGTAAATGATCTTGACAAATTCAAAGAACTGTCACAGGCGATAATTGCAAACAGATATGACAGTTGTCTTGACGATGTGCAGGAAAAGGTCTATACAAGAGACTTATTCAGGAGGGATTGACAATGAAGAAAAAATTGAAGGTCTGCCTCGTAGGTTCTTCGGGAGGTCATCTGACACATCTTTATATGCTCAAGCCGTTTTGGCAGGACAAGGACAGATTCTGGGCTACCTTTGACAAGGAGGATGCCCGAAGCCTGCTTCAGGGAGAAAAGCTGTATCCTGTATACTATCCCTCCAACCGAAGCATAAAGGCTTTGATCATAAATACTCATCGGGCTATAAAGATTCTCCGCAAGGAGCGTCCCGATCTTATTATCTCATCAGGTGCTGCACCTGCTATACCGTTTTTTTGGATAGGAAAGCTGATGGGAGCAAAAACCATTTACATCGAGGTCTTTGACCGAATAGACAAGCCCACTATAGCAGGAAAGCTCTGCTATCCTGTTACGGATAAATTCATAGTCGAGTGGGAAGAAATGAAAAAGGTATATCCCAAAGCGATTGATCTGGGAAGTATTTTCTGAATGAGGTGAGACAATGATTTTTGTAACAGTAGGTACTCATGAACAGGCATTTGACCGTCTCATCAAATATATGGACGAATGGGCTTCAGGGCATGACGAGGATGTAGTCATACAGACGGGGTATTCGGACTATGAGCCTGAACACTGCCGATGGAGCAAGCTGTATCCTTATCAGGCGATGGTGGATATGGTAGCGGATGCACGTATCGTGATCACACACGGAGGTCCCTCAAGCTTCATTATGCCTTTGCAGACAGGAAAAATCCCCATCGTTGTCCCGAGAAGGAAAGAGTTCAATGAACACGTCAACGATCATCAGCTCGACTTCAGCAGACAGGTCGCTCAACGTCAGGGAAATATAATTGTCGTGGAGGATATCGACAGTCTTGGTTATACCATAGAAAATTATGAGGATACCGTTCTCGGTATGAAAAATGGTCTGTCGAGCAATAATGAACGGTTTTGCAGAAAATTTGAAGAAATTGTAAATGAATTGTTGGGTGATGAATGATCTATGCATAAAGAGATGAAAGAGCGTCAGCTTGATCACGAAGAAGCTGAACTTATTAAAAAAATCGAGTATGCAATCCTCAAGGAAATAAAAAAAATATGTGACAGACACAATATCCGTTTTTTCATGATTGGAGGTACATTGCTGGGGGCAGTCCGTCATCACGGTATCATACCATGGGATGATGATATAGATATAGGTCTGCTCCGCAAGGATTATGAACTGTTTATCAGGTATGCCCAAAGTGAGCTTCCTCCGTATCTGAAAACAGTCAATTATCATACCGATCCCAACTGCGGTGAGCCGTTTACAAAGATCATGGATATGCGGGGGAAGATGGTCGAAAAATTTACTGCATCAACAAAAGCACCTCAAGGTGTTTTTGTTGATGTTTTTCCGGTCGATAATGCTCCGGATTCATTTGTCAGAAAAACTGTCCATCGCTTTAAAAACTATACGATAAGAAAGCTGATATTGCTTGATGCCAATTATAATTTCAGGAAAACAGGCATAAAAAAACTCGGCTATGATCTTCTGACATTATATGCGAAGTGCCGTGGCAGAGACTCACTGATAAAGGCATATGAAAAAAATGCGGCAAAATATGCGGATGTTCCGTGTAAAAATGTTGTTATACTCGGCAGCAATTACGGCTATGAGATCGAAAATATCGACAGTGAAGCAATGGCAGAGGTCAAGACAGTTCCCTTCGAGGACGGAGAATATCCTATACCTGTGGGATATGAGAGATATCTGCGAAAGGTCTACGGTGACTATATGCAGCTCCCTCCTGTTGAAAAAAGAACCAACAAGCATAAGCTCGTTGATCTTGATCTGTCCGCATTCAAGGACATAAAGCTATGAAATATATAAATCAAAAAAGTGGTGAAATATATGCTTAAAGTTGGTATATTATCCATGCAGCGTATTCAGAACTACGGCTCATTCCTTCAGGCATACGGCTTGAAGCATATTCTTGAAGAATTGGGCTGTGATGTTCAGTTTGTTGATTATCATCCCGGAAAAACAATAATACCTTCAGACGGCGGCAAGGGCATGTTCCGCAAGGTCTCAAAGGTCATGGAGGTATTAAAATACAATGCTCCGTTTAAAGAAAAAATACGGTTTATAAAATACAAGAAAAACTATTCATCAAACTATGATCCGTATCTTGGGCTGTCCGATGAAATGAATTACTCTCCCGAGCTTGATGTTCTGGTGATAGGCTCGGATGAGGTCTTCAACTGCATACAGAACAACAGCAATGTCGGATTTTCCCCCGAGCTGTTCGGTCAGAACAGAAAATCAAAAAAATTGATAAGCTATGCTGCATCATTCGGCAATACTACCGAGAAGGCTCTCCGTAAATATGGTCTTACGGAAAAGCTCTCTGTGTGGTTGAAGGACTTTGATGCAATATCGGTGCGTGATAAAAACAGTGGTGAGATAATTGAGCATCTTACAGGAAACAAGCCTGTATACAATCTCGATCCTGTACTCATGTACGACTTTATGGGAAAATGCAGTGATATACCCGATGATGTCGGTGAGGACAACTATATGATACTGTACGGCTATTCGGGCAGATTCACCAAAGAGGAATGTACGGAAATAAGAAAATATGCCAAAAGCAAAAATCTGAAAGTCTTCTGCATAGGCGGTGTACAGGGCTGCTGTGACAGGTTTATAGATGTCGATCCTTTCAGGGTAATCGCATATTTCAAGAATGCGGATTGCGTTGTGACTGACACTTTTCATGGAACGATAATGTCCGTGATAACACACCGTCAGTTCTGTTCCGTAATAAGAAGGTCGGGCTACGGCAACAGCCAAAAAATGTCCGATCTGCTTGACAGGCTTTCCCTCAAGGAGCGCTCACTAAATTCAATAAGTTATCTGCCCGATCTGATGGGCAAGGTCATTTCCTATGACAAGACGGACGATATCATAAAGGCTGAAAGAGAACGCACATATGAATATTTAAGGCAGTGGTTGTGATTATGGGAATACCTGTTTTATATAAAAATAAAGAAGATTGCTGTGGCTGTGGAGCGTGTATGAACATATGTCCGAAG
>CACXGJ010000035.1 GCA_902767125.1 uncultured Ruminococcus sp.
TAAAGGACTCGACGATTGATACGCCATAGTCAGCCTGTGCTGAAAGTCTGTTGGTAACCTCATCTTTTGACGTGAACCATGCAAATGTTGTGCGTGCAAAAAAGATGAAAAAACCTGTATGCCTGTTGGGGAGAGGGTTTTGTGGGAATGAAATGAGCCTTTTGGGAGTGTTATTTCGGGTACTGAAAAAAATTTTTTCGGAAATTGATTTGTGATATGCTACAAGATTTTGTACTATTTTTTGTTTGATTTGATAAAAGCGATTATAAGTCAAAAACTTTAGTTAATTTTTCTTGATTATATCGAAAATATGATGTAAAATATAATATAATAGTGGCTGTAATAAAATAGAAACTGAAATTTATGAGAATAAAAAATAAATATATAAAAAGTTTTTGTTGAAATTAATTTGTTATTATAGTATAATAATACGTAAGGAATTTTTATTTTTTGTTATGTTTGAAAGGAGAGCAGTTTATTATGTCCGAACAAGCTACAAATCCACCCAAAAAATATAAACGCTCACCTGCTTTGAACGCAAGTATTATCTTGGTTTTTTTAAGCATAGTGCTGCTGATAACATTGGCAATGTTCGTTTCATTTGATGAGGTGACCAACCGTTTTGAAGCGGGCAAGGTCGATATTGTACTTGAGGAGCCTCATTGGGATCCGAAAGACGGTGATGAGACCGTCCCAAATACATTCATAGACAAAGACCCCACCATAATAAACAAAGAGGAAACAGTTGATACATATGTATTTTTGGAAGTTATAGTTCCATATGATGATGATCCTAATCTTATCATAGAAACGGCATATCAGGATAATAAAACGGATGCCGGAAAAGTGGTTTATGAAAACAAAACAACGGATTCAAATAATAATACCGTAGCTAAAAACAAAGTTCCAATTTACAAATTTGTTGCAACAGGTGAGGCAACGGGTGCTGAAACACATCAAACGGTTTCAAAAATGCCGAATGACCATTATACAGGTGAAAATGAAATGTATAATGAGATACAAAAGGTGAATCCCGACTGGCTTCTTTTGGATACTATTGATAATGAAGATAATAAAACCTATACTTATGTATACGCTTATGTTTTTTCAGATAATTTGTTGAAACCGCTGATTGCTACAGGAAAAACAGAATATCCTTTATTTAATAGTATTTATGTACAGAATTTCAGAGAAAGAGCGAAGGTTGAAAATTCTGAAACACATGAAATTACTGTTACTCCGTTTCCCGATCCGACAAGGGATTACAGCATAAAAATAAATGCCTATGGCATTCAGGCAAACTACCTTAAGCCAAATAATCTGACCGAGACAAAGCCTGAAAAAGTATGGAAAATGCTGAATCCGGATTATGAGTATACAGAAACACCGACAGAACCATAATAAACGAAAGCGAGATGATTTGTGTGAAGAAACTGAAAAACATTGTGCCGATAGCCCTCGCTTGTGTCGTGATCATTGCGTTTTTTTCATTCGGAGCAGTAATTTCTTATTTGACGGATGCTGAAACGAAAACCAATATTATTACAATAGGAAATGTAAAGCTTGAGGTTTCCGAGCCGAATTATCAGGACAGCAGTGTAGTTGCAGCAGGCGATTCCATTATCAAAGATCCTATTATTAAAAATACAGGTACAAAGGATGAATATGTTTTTTTTCGTGTAGCAGTACCAAAGAGAAAGGTTACACTGCTGTATGAAAAAGATACCAAAGTAGGTGAAGGTGATGATGCACCCACATATAAAGAAGGTACTCCTACTGTAAAAAATAGGACAATTGACAGTTTTACGGGTGAAACAACAGAGATAAAAACAAATTCTGATGAGATTTACAAGATCATAGCCGAGGGTGATATAAAGGCATATGTAAAGGACGAGTTGGGCGATAATCCACCTGTTCCAAATGCCGAACCACAGCTTGATATTTCCTATAATAAAGGTGATAGTGATAGTGTCACAGAAGACGAAGACAAAAGAACAAAGGGCTGGATATATTTGAGCAGGGAGCTTGATCAAAAGATATCAGATGAAGAAAATGCTCCCGAATATGATTATTATTATTTCGGCTATAACAAAAGGCTTTTGAACAGTACCAATCCGGAGGTACCGTCAGTGACAATTCCACTCTTTGACAGGATACAGTTAAAGAGCTTTATTGATGAGGAAATCAACGGCACCCCAACAACCAAGAAAAATGAAGAAACAGAGATTGTGCTTACAGCATATGGTGTACAGGCTGACAGTCTTGGAATAGAAGATGTTGATGCTCTTGGAAGGGATGATTTCCTGACGAAAGATCAGTTATTGAAAGTTTTGAAAATAGTTAATGGAAAAAAGGGGTGAATGAGCAGCCATGAGAAAATATATTGATGCTTTCACCGTTAAGAGATATACAGGTATTTTTATAATTGTTGCCGTTGTGGCGGTCTTTTCACTTATTACAAAGGTTACTATTGCATATCTTGGAACAAACGATTCGGCAAAGAATACCGTCAATGTAGGCTACGGAGATGTGTCCATAGATGAAAGCTTTGAAGAACCGTCCGAGTTGAGTATGGAGAATGATATCACAAAGCAGGTTCAGATACAGAACAGAAGTACAGTTCCTGCATTTGTAAGGGTGTATGCGGAATTTGCCGACAGCAGTCTTGCGGATAAGGCAAAGGTTACGTATGGAGGAAAAACATATACTTGGGATGATTTTAAAACAAAGCTGCAATATAACGATCCAAGTGAAGAAGATGATGATTCGTATTTAATATCGTCAAAATGGCGGTATGTTCCGGCTGATGCTACAAACGGCTTGGGCGGATATTTTTATTATACGGAAGCGTTGGCTGCACCAACATATGACGAGAATGGAGAAAACCCGACATATGCTGAAACAGGCAATTTGTTTGACAGCGTAATTATAGATTACAATAAATATGTTAAAAATGAAGATAATGAAGATGTCCCTGCTGACAGCAATATCGACAGGATACAGCCGCTTGAAATGATAATATACAGTGAGCTTGTCCAGACAGTTGACACAGGCAAAACAAGAGTTATTACTACACTTGTGGATGATGATGGTAATAATGTAACGGGAGAAGGTATAGAAAATCCTGTAAAGAGCAGCGTTTACGGCTATGATTATGCTAAAGATAATAATTGGGAGGATGCTTGGAAGAGATTCTTGAAATTAGATTCAAATAGGGAATAGAACGAAAAACAGACAATTCCCGATCCGGAGGAGCCTGAACCCGAACCCGAACCATGATGACAAAACGACACCTGTTTTTTGAGGTGTCGTTTTTATTGCAAAAATATTTTATGGCATTTATGTATTATCATCACAGTTAGAATAGTTCAATAATATTGATAAAATTGGATAATTTTATGGCCTATAAAATAAAAACTTTTACAAAATTTGATAAAAACTATTGATTTTTTGGCGGTTTGGTGTATAATGGAGTCATAGGTTTTTAACTGTAAAAATTTGCTTTAGCGGTTACTTCTGAATGTTTTTCGGCTGTAGGGTGTAGTCTTGTTGGGATAGTGGCTTGTCCTCACAGTCTGTTGTTTTGGTTTTGAACTTGGATATTGCATATGTTGTGTTATAATGAGTTGTAATGAGGTGTGTCGGAAAAGCGAATTAGTGTGATTATTTTATTTAACTGACAGGAGGCAGCCGTATGAATGAAAGGCTATGGTACAGAATAATAACGGTGTTGCTCACTGCAGTGCTTATTTCTTCAGCTTTTAGCGTGACTGCGTTTGCAGACGAGTTAAGAGCCGGTACAGTTGCAGGTTTGCCCGAAAAACTTGTTGTACTTGATGATAAGGGCAACTCGGTGAGTGAGAACGGAGAATATTATTTTGAAGTTGAGGGGATGAAAGCATCGGAACATTATATAAAGAAAATTCAGATAATGAACCTTCGTGAAGATGCTTCCTATCATATTGATTTCAGAGCTGAACCGATCAGTAAATATGGTGAGATAGACCTTGAAGAAGAATGTAACTGCGTTATCACTCTCGGTGATAATATAATATATGAAGGTAAGGTAACAGGTGAGGGTACACCTGATATACGTACTGTTCCGCTTGACCTCGGTTATTATGTTCCCGGTCAGTCCCGTGTAATGACGGTCGATATCGTATGGAATGACCCCGGACATGGCGGTGCAATAGACAACGGTGCAAGGATAGTTGACAGCAATGGTGTTACTGTTGTAAGAGGAAAGTCGGGCATTACTCATATTGAGGGCGAGGTAATATTCAAGTGGATATTCACGGCAGCAGTTGAGATACCTCCGGATGATAATTCCGATACGAGCCATCCGCATCAGCCTGATACTCCTATCAATACAGGTGAAACGATAATGTTCATATTGTTCGGTGCTGCGGCATTGGCAATTGCTGTTATGCTGATACTTATCTTTTCCAAAAGAAAAAAAGACGATAAAAAAGCTGATCAATAAAGAATAGAAAATAATTGATTTCCGATCCGTATTTTCCGGATCGGAAATTTTTTTTATAAATCAAGAAAAAATTGTGCATAATATAAATAAAAGGTTGATTTTTTTGCAATATATTGTTATTATTTATATAACGAAAAAATTAAAGAAAGGATATAAAATTTATGAGCAAAACAAAAAAGAAAAATTTTCTTTACATTGATCTTTCAAAGCCCATGACATACGGAGATCAGTTCAAGTTGATGTTTATTATCATGTTTATATCGTGCTTTTTATTTACATTGGTTTATCTTTTTACTCTTGTCGGCGGAAGGAGCAAAGCAGATACTCCGTCATCAGCAGAGGTCTCACACACTGAAATGAGCAGTGCTGTTTCGCATGATGAGGGACAGCCCTCTGCAGTAGTATCAGAGGTTTCAACGGCAAATGAAACAGACAAGGGTTTCTTTGACGATATCGAAACATTGTATCTTGAACATGATGAAGTATACAAGGGTGACCTGATACTTGTCAACAAAAATTATAAGTGTCCTTCGGACGGTGAAAATGCAGTATCACTGATGGAACTGAAAAGCGGAAGCTATGTAGTGACAGATTATTCTGTAAGTCTTAATAAGGATATTGTAAATTACCTTAATCGAATGCTGGATGATTTTGAAGAACGGTATGGTGAAAATGATGTTATGGTAGCCTGCGGTTACAGAAGCTATGCCAATCAGGAGGAAATATTCAATAATGAGGTCGAAGACGTGGGTGTCGAGGAGGCTGAAAAATGGGTGGCACGTCCCGGATACAGTGAGCATCAGACAGGTCTTGTGATAGATTTCACGCTTAATAATGACGTTGAACAAGGCAGTATAAAGTATGACGGAACGGGCATATATGAATGGATAAATACGAACAGCTACAAGTATGGCTTTATACTCCGATATCTTCTCGGCAAGGAAGAAATAACAGGTTACAGCCATGAGCCATGGCACTTCAGATATGTAGGTCTGCCGGCGGCTGTTTATATCACCAAGAATGAGATCACACTTGAAGAATATATAGATATTGTCAGGACACATGATATCAATGATCCTCTTTTGATTGACGGAGGCGGTGAAAACAAATGGTATGTGTATTATGTTCCTGCCAATGAGGATTCCGAAACAGAGGTCACTGTTCCAAAAAACGTCAATTACAGAATATCAGGCGACAATGTGAAGGGATTTATTATAACTGCTGATGTTGATATAAAAGGATAACAAAACCGACTGTTCGTAAAAAAATCGGACAGTCGGTAAAAATTTGTCTAAAAAAATATTACTATTGCAAAATCAGCGGTAATAGAGTATAATAATATCAAAGAAATACTATTTTCTTTGCATTGAAAAATATTTGTGCATTTTTGGTGTACATATTTTTATAAAATTATTAATTTGGGAGATGGTCTTAAAATGGGTATTATCAGAGCAGCAATCAATTCAGTAGGCGGAGCAGCAGCGGATTCTTATCTTGATGCGTACCGTGCATATCATATGGGACCGAGAACGGCAGTTTGTCCGGGTGTGTTTGCAGATGACGGTTCGGGCAGAAATACTAATACAAAACGTGCCAACAATGTGATTTCAAACGGTTCTAAAATTTATGTTGACGCAAATCAGCTCATGTGTTTGGTTGACGGCGGAAAGGTCGTTGACTATTCAGCCGAACCCGGTTACTATACGGTGTCAAATTCCTCTGCACCGTCATTGTTCAACGGCGAATTTAAAAAAACATTTTCTGATGTATGGGACAGAATAAAATTCGGCGGTAATCAGTACAAGGAACAAAGAGTTATCTATATAAATCTCCGTGCAATGGAGGGCATAAAATTCGGTACAAGAACTCCTGTGCCTTTCTTTGATGAAAAGTATCAGATAGATGTTGCGGTAAGGGCTTTCGGTACTTTCTCAATCAAAATCACTGATCCGTGGAAATTCTTCAATGAAGTTATCCCTCATGAGTGCGTTATGGAGGGTGCAATGCTTGATGTTGAGGATTTCCTTAATGATACATTCATGTCCGAATATCTCGGTGCATTGGGCGAGGCTTTGAGCAATATGTCCGTTGAAGGTATACCGCTTTCAAGAATACCGACTCAAACGGGAAAGCTGTCAATGTATATGAGAGATGCCCTTGATCCCGTATGGAAGGAACACAGAGGTCTTGAGATAATAAATGTCGGCATTTCGAGTATCACTTATGATGACGATACAAAGAAGCTCCTGCAGAAAAGAAATGAAGCAGCTATATTCACCGATCCGAGTATGCGTGAGGCTTATGTACAGACATCTATTGCGGACGGCTTGAAAGCAGCAGGCTCAAATCCCAATGGTGCAGGCAATGCGTTTGTGGCAATGAATATGGGTATGGGTGCAGCAGGCGGCTTTATGAACACAGCCTCAAACAATAATATGCAGCAGATGCAGATGCAGCAGCAAATGCAGCAGCAGGCTGTACAGGCTAATGCAGGCGGCTGGGATTGCTCATGCGGTCATAAGGGCAATACAGGCAAGTTCTGTGCAGAATGCGGTGCAAAGAAGCCTGAACCTGCGGGAGCATGGAAATGTGTCTGCGGTGCAACAAATACAGGCAAGTTCTGTGCAGAGTGCGGTGCAAAAAAACCTGAAAGCAATACATGGGACTGTTCATGCGGTCACAAGGGCAATACAGGCAAATTCTGTGCGGAATGTGGAAGCAAACGCCCTTAAAAGCCTTTTATGAAATGAAAATCTAACGAAATTATACAGACCTGTTTAAGAGAATAAAATACTTAAACAGGTCTGGTTAGTATAGGGGGATTTTTTGATAATATGGAAACGATTGCTTATAAATGTATAAACTGTGGAGGTCCTTTGCAGTATGATCCTGCCAAACTGAAATTTGCCTGTGAATATTGCAGGAGCGATTTCACGGAGGCAGAACTGAAAGCACATTTCGGCGAATTGGACGATGAGCTAAAAAAAGATGCAGTCGATGAACCTGAATCACCAAAAGAAGAAAATGCTGATGAATTTTCGGAAAATACCGTGATATATTCATGTCAGAACTGTGGTGCTGAAATAATGGCGGAGAAGACCACAGCCGCAACTTTCTGTATATACTGTCACAGCCCTGTCGTGCTTACAAACAGACTGACAGGTAAATTCAAGCCCGATCTGGTGATACCATTCAAAATTTCAGAGGAAGATGCAAAAAAGAAATTCTTTGAAATGTGCGGAAAAAAGTTATTTTTGCCGAAGAAATTCATGCAGAATGCCGAGCTTGATATGATAAAGGGAGTTTATTATCCGTATTGGATGGTGGATTCCCTGAAGGACGGAACAGTCCATGCAACTGCCAAAAATGTCCGCCGTTGGACTCAAGGTGATACCCGTTATATTGAGACGAGTGTATATAAAGTAAGACGTGCAGGCAGGATAAATTTCACGAATTATCCTCACTCTGCACTTGCAAAAGAAGACCACAATATGATGAAATATGTCAATCCGTATGATGACAATGAGATGAAGCAGTTTACGATGGCATACCTGTCGGGATTCCTTGCGGAAAAGCGTGACAGTGAAAGAGATGCCGTTCAAAGTGCCGTTGACAAGGAGCTTCTCGGATATGCAAAAAAAATATACGGTGATACGATGTCGGATTATGACAGCTATGAGATAGATGATATTAACCTGAATACATTGAATGAATCATGGAAATATGCGTTGATGCCTGTATGGATGATGACCTTCAACTATGAGGGCAGGAATTTTATCTATGCAATGAACGGTCAGACGGGAAAAACCTACGGTGAGCTTCCATGCGACAAGGGAAAACTTGCATTGTTCGGAGCAGGTGTATTTATTGTATTGATGATAATAGGCATACTGTTGGGAGGATATTTCTGATATGAAAAAGACAAGAACTTTTCTTATAAGCTCATTGGCTGTAATGCTTCTTGCAGTCGCAATGATGTTCGGAGCAATGTCCGTAAGTGCCGTATATGAGGAATATGACACAAATATGTCTGCCGAACAGATGGCTTATGATGATTACTATGATGACGGCTATTACAGTGATTCAAGACCTGTCAGTATGGGCAGGACAATAGGAACTTCAGTGGTGGTAAGCATTGTAGGCTCGGTAATTGCTGTGCTTGTGGTATGGGGCAGGTATAAATTCAACGGCAGAACAGAGCCGTATCCGTATACAAGAAAGGCTCCGTTGGAATTGACTGACAGGGAAGATGTGCTTGTTGACAGATACGTGAAGACAGAGAGGATAGAACGCCGCTGAAAAAAATAACAGGAATGGAGGATGGTTGCTGTGAGATTCGATGTAATGCCCGTGGCAACAGAAAAACAGATACTCGAAGTCGAGGAAGCCGCCAATCATGTTTGGCATAATTATTACAAGGATATATTTTCGGAGGAACAGATAAATTATATGCTCGACAAGTTTCAGTCGAGGGAGGCTCTCAAAGCACAGATATCAAGCGGATATATATATTATATGCTTCTTGCTGACGGTGAGCTTGCGGGATATATGTGTTATATAGTCAAGGATGACCATGTATTTTTATCGAGACTGTACATAAAGGCGGAATATCGCCGACAAGGGCTTGCCAGAAAAACCATCGCTCATCTTGAAGCAATATTTCTGTCACCCGAACACGACTTTCAGCATATCAAAAAGATACGTCTGAATGTTGAAAGAAAGAACAGCTTTGCGATAAATGTCTATGAACATCTCGGATTCAGAAAAATAAAGCCCGTGAATGTAAATATAGGCAAAGGCTTTGTCTGTGAGGATTATGTTATGGAAAGGATCATAAAGGCGTGAGGCTATGGGCAGAAAGCTGAAGGAATATATAATTTCGCTCCAAAGGCTGCTCGAAAGCGGTGAAGATATAGAAAATATCGTGGAGCTTAAGAATGAGCTGCTCACAGAAATAGGCTTTTGGCAGCATGAAAGGCTCATACATCTTTTGGTCACAATTCTATTTGCATTGATGACAATGGCAGTATTTATGGTATTGCTTTTTTATCGGCAGATATCTATGCTCATATTGCTGGCAGCACTGCTTTCCCTGATGATACCGTATATAAGACATTATTATATTCTTGAGAACGGTGTTCAGACACTCTATGTATTTTACGAGGAGCTTACAAGAAGACAGGGAAATATCCCCGAAGGCTGTGTTCCGAAATTAAAGGGTGTTGTTATCAAAGAACTGAAAAAATGACAAAAAATAATCTCCCTCATTTTGTATAAAAAATGGGGGAGAATTTTTTGCTTATTCGTCATCAGCAGTCGTATCTACTATTCTGCTTTTTTCTTTGACCTTTCTTTCGACACCGTTTACAGTATCTTTTAAGATCTTTGAAACACGGAGAATTGAAACCAAATCCCATATACCGCTGAAAATAAGTCCGCATCCGATGAATATCATTACAATGTTTGCTATGCCGAAGGGCTTTGTCATTGCAAGTATTCCAAAAGCAGCCATGATAACAGCTCCCAGAAGCTGTATCCACCATCTCGGAGAATCCATCTTGAGGAAATCAAAAGCATACTGAAGCTTTATTACAGCGGATACTATCAAAACAATAGCCAGTGTCACATCTATAATGCTTACGAAAAATTCAGGTGTTGCAAGCAAAAATATTCCAAAGCCGAGCATTGCACCGCCCTGAACAAGTCCGAATGAACCGAAAGCACTTTCAGCCCTTGCCATGAAATATTTTACTATCCTGATTATTCCCCATACACATAATACAGCACCTATGCTCTGACATATAAGTCCGTTGATCGTTTCGGGAAAGCATATCATAAGTATTCCGAGGATTATCATTGAAGCATTCATTATGATTATTTCGGACCGTATGCCTTTTAGATTCTGTTTTACGGTATCCCATTGGGTTTGTTTTTTAGCCATATAAAAAGCTCCTTTCAAAAAATTTGTTAATAGAATTATATCATCATGGAATCAAAAAGTATATAAATAAATTGTAAATTTTATATAAAAAAACAGACCTCGGACAGATATCCAAGGTCTGTATATTTTCGGAAAAAGGAGTGAGACGATAAGCCGGGTTCTGTCGTGAACAGCCATCTATCTTGGCAGCCCGTTGCCGGCACTGCTCAATGCCACCTATTCAAAGCCATCGGGCAGATGTTGAA
>CACXGJ010000036.1 GCA_902767125.1 uncultured Ruminococcus sp.
CAGCCTCAATATAATAACACCTATGATCAGCAGCCTCAATATAATAACACCTATGATCAGCAGCCTCAATATCAGAACGGCTATGATCAAAACCAATATCAGAATAACTATCAACAGCAGCCTCAACAATATCAGAATGAATATGAACAGGAGCAGGAGCAGTATCAGCAGCCTCCTGTTGTTGATGAGACTGTAAAACAGCCGATTCAGCAACAGCAGATACAGGAGCAGGATATCACTGAACAACCTGTTGCCGAAGAACAACAGGTCGATATTCAGACTGAAACTGAAGGAAATAATAGTGAGCCTGAAGAACCCAAAGAACCCGAACAGCCCGAAGAACCTCAAGAGCCTGAAGAACCTGCCGAACCCGAAGAACCAAAGGAAAATCCGTATGAGGTTTCAAAGAACTTTGTCTTTGAAAAAAAGGAACCCGAACAGCCCGAAGAACCTGAAAAAAAGGAAATGCCTAAAAATATCAAGGGCTTTTTGAATATGTTCCAAAATACAAAGGAGCATACCCATGAATTTGACAAGAACGACATATCGAAGAATCGGAAAAATGCCATGATAGCCTGTTTAGGCATAACTTTCTGGTATCCTTTCATAATGAAGGATTATTCTCGTTTTGCAAGATATTACGGCAATCAGGGCTTACTTACACTTATCGCAATGATACCGAGTACAATATTCTACTGCATAATAACAGGCGTTATTGTATGCAATGCCTGTGTTGATGCTGTAAACCATTCTCTTACATTAGGCGGATGGATTGCAAGTGTAATCTTCTTTGCCGTGTGCTATGCTATACCTCTGTTTATGATATATTGCTCGATAAAGAATATCAAAGGCGGCAAGGCAAAGGATGTTCCGTTTATAGGCGGTCTCAGGTTGATAAGCTGATCCTGCAAAAAAATTCCCGTACAGTCTGAACTGTACGGGATAGTTTTTTTTCAGAAATCTTTCGAGTGTGAAAAGATGAATCTTATATCAGGATTTTCTGTATGTATATTTTTGAGAGTGTTTCTGACATTCATGTAATCCTCGGAATCATACTGCATCAAAAGCAGCTTGTCTGTCGGTTTTATGCTGTCGCCAAAACATCGTTCATCCGTCATGGCATCTGCACAGAAAAATATGTTTTCTTCAGTGATGAAATATCCCACCATCGAATTTGACGCTCCGCTTATGTCTGCTGCCAATATCGAGCCGTCTCCCAGAACATCATACACGAATTTGAAGTATTTTTTCAGAACACTCGTTCCTTTAAAAACATTGAATGCTTTCATCGGGATATTGTCGGGTGGAAGAGTGCTTTTTAAAATATGGTCTGAATCGTTGTCGAATTTCAGTACACACAAAAGCTGTGCTGTTGACAGGAGTTCATATTTCGGCAGCAGCGGCAATGCTCCGCAGCATTCTGCATTTGCGTGTGTCAGCAGAACCTTCTTTATACACAGCGGATCCATATGATCTCTTGCAAGATGCTCTGTTATCATATCCCTTTTATCAAAGCTGACCTTGTGCTTTGAAAGATACTTGGAATATGAGATCGGATTTTTTTTCATCATATTGGAACAGCCTGTATTTATAAGTATATTTCCGAATTTCCGATGCTCTGCCATAAACACATTTATCGGAAGCTTTTCGGTTCTGAAGCTTCCTCCCTCATAAAGCTCCGAAAGCCTGTATTCTTCATATCCGCATATGAAACGTCTTATTGATTCGATCTTTTTCATTTGCCGTGTCCCTCCTCATAATATTTTTAATAATAAAAATTTTACCATATCATATTACATATTGCAAATAAATTAGATAAAAAAATTTGTCTCTATTTTACTGATATGTATAATATATATTGTGAAATATAACAAAAAAATCATACATTTTACTTGACATTTATGTATTTCGGGTGATATAATAATACCATTGAATTTATTTGAACCTATAAAAAACACAAAAGATTGGAGCAATGAAAATGAAAAAGAATTTGGTCAAAGTCCTGACACTCGCTCTCGCAGCAGCAACAGTGGCAGGCATGTCAGCAATGCCCGTATTTGCGGTAAATACTGTTACAGATACATGGACAGTAACAGAAGGTGCATCAAGAGGTACTATCACTGTTCAGGGCGTTAAGGAATCCGGTGTTACCGTTACAGCTTATCAGATTGTTAAGGGTGTGTACAGTGAAGGCAAACTCAACGATTATGCTCTTTGCGATGCAAACTTTGCCAAGATAGCTGACGTGATGAACCCCACAGCTGATGAAGTTACAACAATAGCAAATAACATCAATGCTGAAACTACAACACTCAATGGTGTTACAATGAAAAAATCAGGCAATGATTATGTTGCAGATGTTGAACTCGGTCTTTATATAGTTCTTGTAACAGGTGCAGATACTACTGTATATAACCCTGCTCTTGTAGCTGTAAATGCGGAAGATCCCATAAACGGTTCTGTTGATATGACTTTGCCTTTCACAGGTTCAGCTTATGTAAAATCAAGCGAAACAGGCTTCAACAAGGATATAGTTAACAGTTCAAAGAATACCGAAGGTGATACGGTTGCTTTTGGTGATAAGGTTTCTTTCAAGATTTACGAGATGACTATACCTTCATATTCACAGGATTATACAGCTGTTCAGTATACTATCGAAGATACTCTTGAAAACGGTTCTTTCTTGGGCATAAATAACCTTGTTGTTACAGTAGGCGGAGCAGAGGTTGCTGCAGCTGATGATACATATACACTCTATTACAATGGTGCAAAAGTAAATCCGGGTACAGCAGGTTCGAGCGGCGGTGCTGCTACATCTTTCAAAGTTGAATTTGCAGATGCTTATATCCGTGCAAACGGCAACAAGAAAGTTGAAATTACTTATGATTCAGTATTTACAGAAAATGCAACTGTAAACTATGCTGAAAACAAGAATACTGCAACTCTTACATACAGCAATGACCCGACAAATGCAGAAAATACAAAGACTTTGACAGATACTACATATCACTATACATTCGGTATTGACGCTGATATAGATGCAGAAGCACCGGGTGATGACGGTGACCAGAAGAACAAGGACAAAGAAACATTTGAACTTAACAAAGTTACAGAAGCTGTTGGCGGAGATAGCTTTGCAGAGTATCGTGAAGACGGTCTCGTTACAATGAGAAATGATACATATAAGCTTCAGGGTGCAAAATTCGGTCTCTACACGGATAAAGCAATGACAGTTGCAATAATCACTCCCGAATGTGATGACGACGGCTATGTAACTTCCGATGATAACGGTCATATCACATTTACAGGTCTTGACGAGGGTACATACTACATGAAAGAAACAGTAGCTCCTGCTACATATTCTCTCAATGACAAGAATACATATAAAATCGTTATCGCTGCCGACCTTGATGCAGAAGGTGTTATGACAGCTTACAGCATTACAACATATCTCAGCACAGACGGCGGTGCAACTTATGATGAAACTGCTCCCGTGGGTTCTGCAAGATATACAAATACAGGCTATTCAGTTAATAAGACAACAGGTGAAGTAACAAATGCTCTCAGCGATTATACAGCTATCACACCAGTTGAGATAGTTAACCCCAAACTTGCAGGACTTCCTTCAACAGGCGGTGCAGGTACAATAGCTATCACAATCGGTGCCGGTATCGGTATGGCAGGATTCCTTACTCTCTATATCGTAAACAAGAAAAAGAAAGATGACGAAGCTGAATAATTTTATTGTTCGATAAGAAAATTTAGTTTGGTTTTGATTTCAGGTGAGCCGGCGGTATTTACAGTTTGCCGTCGGCTTATTTGATAAATATCTACTCAAAAGAAAGGCAAGAAAGTGAACGACAAAATCCGCAAATTAGTTTCAATAATTTCTATTATAGGTTTTCTTGCTTGTACGGTACTGTTGCTCTATCCTGTTATAAGTGACAGGTGGAACAGATACCGTGATATGCAGCTTATTACAAAGTATAATGAAGCAGTAGTCAATATTGATGATACAGAATATGATCAGGAAATGCAAAAGGCTGTTGATTATAATGCCTATCTTCTCAAGCAGAACAGGAATATCATAACTGATGCCGAATATGATCCGGATGCGTATTATGAGACATTGCTGAACTTTACGGGGAACAGTATAATGGGCTATGTTGAGATACCCCAAATAGGTGTTACAGAGCCTATATATCATTACTCGACAGAGGTCTCGCTCGGCATGGGAGTCGGACATATTCACGGAAGCTCGCTTCCGACAGGCGGTAAAAATACCCATACTGTCCTTACCGGACACAGGGGACTGCCTAATCAGAAATTCTTTTCCGATCTCGATAAGCTGAAGAAGGGTGATAACTTCTATCTTCACATACTTGATCAGACTTTGGCATATAAAATTTATGATATCAAGGTCATTGAACCTACAGATGTCGATTTCCTTATGATCGAGAACGGTGAGGATCTTGCAACGCTTGTCACCTGCACTCCGTATGGTGTCAATACACATCGGCTTATTGTTATGGGAACAAGAGTTCCGTTCAATGCCGATATAGATATCAATGGTCTTGTTACGTCAGAGGAGCATAAGGTCATAATAGATCCTGCTGTCTGGGTATTCGCCGGATTCATGCTGTTTATATCAATATTGGTGATATCTACTGCAATACGAAAAATTATTCAAAAAAGAAAATTAAAGAAAGGCGGTTCGGCATGAAATCAAAAAATCTTTCATTAGTGATGTCATTATTGACAGTGATGCTTCTTGTACTGACCGGACCTTTTAGCACTCTTGCTCTGGAAGACAACAGTATGCCTGACATTGAAAACGAAAAAAAGAGCCTGACAGTATATTTCTATGTTCAGAAGATCGGTGTTGATACACCTCTCGATGGTGCCGAAATAGGAATATACAGGATCGCTGACCTGAAAACCTCTTACGGTTCGGCGAATTATACGGTTTTGGATAAATATTCCTCATTGAAGAAAACAAGCGATAACAAGGATGTTACATTCGAGGGCATCCCTGTTACAGAGTCCATTGCACTTGCAAAACAATTTGCAGATATCACAGACAAGCCTGAAATGACTGCTGTTACCGACGAAAACGGTATGTGCAGATTTGATGACCTTGAGCAGGGAATGTATCTTGTGCGTGAGCTTTCTGCAAGCGGTGAGGCTAAAAAATATCAGCTTTTTGAACCGTATATGATCTCTGTACCGCTGGCATTCAGTGATGTTCAATCGGGAAACAGGTGGCAGTATGATGTCCTTTCGGAGCCTAAAACAAAGGTCTCATCAGGAAGCCATTCGGAAATGTCAACAGGTACTTCCGAGGTTTCAAATCCGGAGTTTTCGGTTCCTGAATCTTCAAAGCCTTCGGAGCCTGAAAGATCACAGCCGTCACAGCCATCAAAGGTCTCACAGCCATCACAATCATCACAGCCGGATAATCCGATATTTACAGGAGATACCTCGTCAGGTATAGTTATTGCAATGCTTGGTGTGATGTTCGCATCATTGGCAGTTGCTTTGATGACAAAGAATAAGAAAGGAGCAGATGACAATGAATAAGATCCGTACATTCGGAAAAAGAACATTGGCAGTCCTTTCAGCGTGTATGATACCGCTGAC
>CACXGJ010000037.1 GCA_902767125.1 uncultured Ruminococcus sp.
AACATTATACTTGTTCAGATGCTTTTCAAAACTGTCATCTGATGATATTTTAAGTGGCGCAAACATATCTCTTGAATCACAGCCGCAGCTGTAATATGCAGTCAGCATATTAGCAGCCATTGATTTTCCAAAACGTCTTGGACGGCTCACACAGACATATTTCTGTAGTGTTCTAACAACACTGTTTGTCAATGCTATAAGACTCGACTTATCAACATATATCTCTGAATTCAGAGCATACTGAAAATCAATGTTATCAGGATTGAGATAATAGCCCATTTTACTGTCTCCTCAAATACCTCTATGGCTATATTATAGCACAGATGACCCGAAATGTAAAGGGGCTGTTGCATCGGCAACAGCCCCTTTACGCTGTGCTGAATATGATCCTAACTTACTGGACTATATTTGTTACCGTTAATCTCCAGATAATATCTGACGCTATATTTCTAAATGACAAAACATCTTTCAAATAATGTAGATGTACACTTTGTTGATCATTCTGTTTCTTTTTCATTATAACTTTTTTTCAAACTCAGTTCGTATTCTAAAATATCACTCATCAGTTTTCCAAGTGGCTGATCCATCTTATCCTGACCATTGTATACAAAACCTAATATAATATCTCGCATTTCACTCTCTGAAAACCTATTTTTGTCTTTATTATCAATTGCATTTTCATCGTCATTGCTCACTACTTTTTCATCTTCTTTGCCAATTCCAAGATCTTCAAGCGTTTTGCAAGCATATTTTGCATAATCACCCGAATAATATATCCGAATTTTAAGCATCTCGTTTATGGCTGCATCAACATGTGTCTGATATACTTCGTCAAGGCAAAACACTTCCCTGCTGCCATTTATACGCTCTATGTGTTTATTATCTGTATGATCGTCCGACTCATCCACAAGTACAAGTTTATACAGACCGCACAGCTTATTCGGTTCATTGGTTTTACTTGCAAGCCATAGATCAACCAGATTATCATTTCCACTATCTTTAGGCATACATCTGAAGCGAAATTCGTCCATGCCTTCTTCGTATGGATAAAGCGTTTCAGTTTCATTGCTACCTTTCATGCGTGAATTGCAGATTTGACAAGAAGGTACGAAATTGAAAAGCGACAAAGCAAACAACGGATATGTTGATTTCTGATAAAAGTGATCGAGATCTGCTGTTGACTGAACGCCTTGTTTATCTTTTTCCCAAGACGTTATATACTGTCTATTACAGTAAGGACAGCATTTTATACCCAAGGATGCAAGTAATTTATGGCGCATATCATCGCTGATAAGATCATATTTGATCAAATCCGTTCTGTTAAAAATATTATTAGTTGCTTTTTTCACAACATCTTGAAAGTCTTTATAACTATATTTTTGGGTCTTGTCAGAAGGAGATATTTCTGCTATATCAAAGAAAAAATAATAAAATGGATTCATTTTATCTGAAACAGATTTTTTATTTGATTGCAGTTCAGAAACAGTGATTGTATCTTGATTCTGTTCAAACTGGTATTTCTTACCGATTCCATCATATATTACTTTATCAGGATAAAAATCATGTAAGTATTTTAAAAACTTAGCACGAGAATATCCGGAGGAATAATTTTTCATAAAACGGCACAACTTCATATATTCTTTAATACCGTCCACTTCTTCGATCACTTTCTCGCGTGTACCGGTCAGAAGCGTTTCTAATGTTATCGGTTTGCTTCCTAAAAACATGATCTCATAATTCGGTTCCTTTTTTAATATCAAATATGTATTTTCATATTCGTCCTTTTCTTTCTGTGATATAATCTTTTCAACATATTTCCTTTTTAATATAGAAAATCTTTTTAAAAATTTTTTCTTCTCATTTGTATCAGTGAATTTATTTGCCTTCTCATCAACTCCAATTTTCAAAAGCATATCATTTAGATATTCGTATCTCATTTTTTCAGGGAACCACGACTTTATCCTGATCATTGATCTATGCCTCCAATTAATGCTTTCAGCTGTTCCAGTTCTTTTTGAGTTTTTTCAAGTTCTATCTTAGTATTTTCAAGTTCATCACTCTTGTACTTTAACTCTGCCCTCATCATAGTAACTTTTCCATCTTCTTTTGATTTTTCATCCCGGTCACAGTACATAAAGAATTCCTGTTTCAGCTTGGCACGCAGATAAACATCACCGACAGCATCAATATATTTCATTAGTTCATCATTGCTGTATTTTTTCTGACCTTTATCATGGATAGCATTTACCATTTCCTCGAGCTTAGTCTTTGCAAAAGAGCCTATACCTGTATCCTCTATGA
>CACXGJ010000038.1 GCA_902767125.1 uncultured Ruminococcus sp.
CGCTGATGAAACTCAAATGGAAGATGTCAAGGGTATACTTGACTCCCGTCTGGTCGGTCAGAACATCACTGACTATGAAGTTTATCCCGACTACGAACACGACAGAATAACTATCCGTTTCCCATGGAAATCCGATGAAAAGGATTATGACCCCGATGCTGCTATTGCCGAACTTGCATCTACTTCCGAACTCACTTTCAAAGGCGGTACGGAATCATCAGGCGAAGTTCTCCTTACAGGTAAAGATGTAAAACGTGCCTACGCTTCATATCAGCAGACAAGCAATTCATCTTCTTCTATGGAATATGTTGTAGGTCTTGAATTCAATGACGAAGGCAAGGAAAAATTCAAAACAGCTACCTCGAATTATGTAGGTCAGCAAATATCCATTTGGATGGACGATGAACTTCTTTCCGCTCCTAATGTAAATGAGGCTATCGACAGCGGAAGTGCTGTCATTACAGGCAACTTTACTTCAAAGAGTGCTACCTCTCTTGCCAACAAGATAAATGCAGGTGCTTTGCCCTTCAAGCTCACAGTCGAAAGCTACGGTACAATAAGCCCATCCTTGGGCAGCAACGCTTTACAGGCTATGGGCATTGCTTCAATAGTTGCTCTTGCTCTTATCTGTGCTTTTATGCTCATCATGTACAGACTCCCCGGCTTTATCGCTTTCATTGCCCTTATCGGTCAGCTCTCTATTTCAATAATGGCTGTTTCGGGATATTTCACCATATTCCCCAGCTTTACCATGACTATTCCGGGTATTGCCGGTCTTATCCTTTCGATCGGCATGGGCGTTGATGCCAACATCATCACTGCTGAAAGAATCAAAGACGAACTCTGGACAGGCAAAACTCTTGACGGCTGTATCAGAAACGGTACCAAAGGCAGCTTCTCTGCTATATTCGACGGAAATATCACTGTTATAATCGTTGCTGTTATCCTTATACTTGTATTCGGTCCTGCCAACATCCTTTCATCACTCTTTGGCGTTTCAACCACCGGTCTTATATATGCTTTCGGTTATACTCTCCTTGTCGGCGTTATCTCAAACTTTATCATGGGCGTTGCCGCTTCAAGACTTATGCTCCGTTCAGCTTCAGGATATAAATTCCTCAGAAACAAAAAATTGTATGGAGGTGTTAAGTCATGATGCGACAGAAATTCCATATAGATTTTGTCAAAAATTCAAAAATATTCTTCTGCATCTCACTCGGCATAATGCTCGTGTGTCTTGTACTTAATCTCGTACTTCTTCCAACCATCGTCGACATACAGTTCACAGGCGGTACTATCATAAAATACAACTTCGGCGGTGAACCTGCTCACACCGAAATCGAAAAAACCGTCAAGGATACTCTTAAGGGTATAGATGCTCTCAAAAATGAAAAGGTGGACTTTTCATACAGTGAAAATCTTGCCGCTAACTCAAATGATGATACAAAACACATCATCTCCCTCCAATTTACAGGCAACAAGGCTGTATCCATCGAACATAAACAGGCTATCACCGATGCACTTCAAAAGGCTTATCCCGACAACAGCTTCGCAGAAGAATCCTCTACTGCAGTTGATGCTTCAAAGGGTGCTAACTTCTTCCTTAAATGTATCATCGCTGTTATAATCGCTGCCGTACTCATGATCCTCTATGTTGCCGTCAGATTCAGGAAAATAGGCGGTCTTTCCGCAGGTCTCATGGCAGTCGTTGCACTTGTACACGATCTTATCATCGTATATTTCTGTTTCGTTATATTCAGGATGCCTCTTAACGACAACTTTATCGCCGTTATACTTATGATACTCGGATACTCACTCAACGATACTATCGTCATCTATGACCGTATCAGAGAAAACAGAAGAAAATCAGGTCCAAAAACTACTACCGCTGAACTCGTAAACAGCAGTCTTAACCAGTGTCTTACAAGAACTATCTGTACTTCTGTCACCACCATTATCGCCATCGGTTCTGTTCTTGTCGTTTCACTTATCTACGGCATAAGCTCTATCATCAGCTTTGCACTTCCTATGATGATCGGTCTTATTTCAGGCTCATATTCATCTCTCTGCATTGCTCCTACCCTTTGGGTAATCTGGAAAAATCATCAGGCAAAGAAAAAAGCAGAGAAAAAGAAAAACGGCAGCTCCAATAAGACAAAAAAAGATAAGAAAACCAAAAAAGAAAACAACAAAGACCTTACAAAAAAAGATGAGGATACTTCCTCCGAAGAATGATAATTATAACATGGTCAGGAATAAAAAATTCCTGACCTGTTTTTTGCTTTTTTTTACCAAAAGCTATGGTTTTTTGACAACTATTATGTTATAATTAACTTATAAATTTTTATTTTTTTATAAAGGAGATAATCTTTATGCAGAATATCTGGCATGATATGGATTCATCAAGAATCAGCCCCGATAATTTTATGGTCGTTATCGAAATACCCAAAGGCAGTAAAACCAAGTATGAACTCGATAAACAGAGTGGTCTGCTCAAGCTTGACCGCATACTCCACACTTCTACTCATTATCCCGCTAATTACGGCTTTATCCCTCGTACATATGCTGATGACCTTGATCCGCTTGATGTCCTTGTCCTTTGCTCCGAATCAATAGTCCCCCTTACACTTATCCAATGCTATCCAATAGGCGTTATCACCATGCTCGACAACGGCAGAAATGATGAAAAAATTATCGCTATCCCATTCAACGATCCTACCTACAACGAATATACCGATATTTCCGAGCTTCCAAAGCATATCTTCGAGGAAATGACACACTTCTTCACCGTCTATAAGGCTCTCGAAAACAAGGAAACTGTTGTTGATGAAGTCAAGGGC
>CACXGJ010000039.1 GCA_902767125.1 uncultured Ruminococcus sp.
ACATTGACTTATCGTTGTCAAAAGCATACAGGTTGAAGCAGGAATTTTCTCAACATGGGTATATTTGTCCATGTTTTGAGTA
This sequence comes from uncultured Ruminococcus sp., assembly GCA_902767125.1. Classification (GTDB taxonomy): domain Bacteria; phylum Bacillota; class Clostridia; order Oscillospirales; family Acutalibacteraceae; genus UBA1213. Next base: position 83 of record CACXGJ010000039.1, read on the forward strand.
GCAGTGTGAAGCTATGTTAGAGTTCATCTCACAAAATCTTGCAACCATTGTTATATCGGCAGTTGTTTTTGCTGTCATAGTTCTTGACATAGTTTATCTTGTACGCAAGAAAAAACAAGGCAAAAATATATGTGGCTGCAGCGGCTGTAACGGTTGTTCGGGCTGTAACGGGATGTGCAGCAAAGGCTCCGATAAATAGTGACAGAGGTGAAAAGCTGTGATAAAAACAACATTAAAAATTGATGGAATGATGTGTTCCATGTGTGAAAGTCATGTCAATGATACTGTCCGTCAGAATTTTGAAGTGCAAAAGGTAAGCTCGTCACATTCAAAAGGCGTGACTGAAATCATCAGCAAGGATATGCTTGATGAAAATTCTTTGCGTGACACCATAGGAAAAACAGGCTACAAGGTGCTTGATATAACGGTCGAGACCTATAAGAAAAAGCGTTTTTCGATTTTTTGAATTGTTTTTAAGATACACAAAGCTGAAACAGAGTCTGCAGGGATTTTCTCCTTGCAGGCTTTGTTTTTTACGCCGTGTGACAATGGATATGCAAAAATCTATCCTGAAACAATACATTTTTGTACTGTGTGATACCGAAAAATATTATAAATTTTCCGATTCACGGATTTTATGCTTGACACAGCGAAAAAAACAGTTATAATATTATTTGTAATAATATTTATGCTGAGATGAGAAAAAGAGCAGAACCGTTGACACAGAGAGAAAGCCGTTTTTGGTGCAAGGCTTTTTCAAAAGGCTGCTTGGGCTGACTCGGAGCATTTGCGGCAAACCGCAACGTACAGGCTGCGTTAAGGCTGTGAATGAGCGGCATTTTGTACAGTAAAATGCAATTTGGGTGGTAACACGGATTTTTTCGTCCCATGGAGGAATGAAAAAAATCCGTGATTTTTATTTCAGCAGAAGAAATTTTAAGAGAAAAGGTGACAAGAAAATGAAATGGACAGGACTTAATGAATTGAGAGAAAAATATTTGTCCTTCTTTGAATCAAAAGGACATCTCCGACTGCCGAGCTTTTCGCTCATTCCGAAGAATGACAACAGTTTGCTGCTTATAAATTCGGGAATGGCACCAATGAAAAAATATTTCACAGGCGAGGTTACTCCTCCGAGAAAGCGTGTAACGACCTGTCAGAAATGTATCCGTACTCCCGATATCGAAAGAGTAGGCATAACAGCCCGTCACGGAACATTCTTTGAAATGCTGGGCAATTTCTCATTCGGTGATTATTTTAAGCATGAAGCAACTGCATGGGCATGGGAATTTTGTACAAAGGAGCTTGAACTGCCTGTTGACAAGATATGGGTATCAATCTATGAGAATGATGATGAAGCCTTTGATATATGGACGAAGGAAGTAGGCGTATCACCCGACAGGATAGTAAGGCTCGGCAAGGAAGATAATTTCTGGGAGCATGGTGAAGGTCCATGCGGACCTTGTTCGGAGCTGTATTTTGACAGAGGTGAAAAATACGGCTGCGGAAAGCCCGATTGTAAAGTAGGCTGTGACTGTGACAGATATGTTGAATTTTGGAACAATGTATTCACACAATTTGACAATGACGGCAAAAACAATTATACTCCCCTCGACCATCCAAATATTGATACAGGCATGGGACTTGAAAGACTCGCTTGTATAATGCAGGGTGTGGATAATCTTTTCTTGGTCGATACCGTTCAGAATATCATGGGTAAAATTTCCGAATTGGTTGGCGTAAAATACGGTGACAGTGAAAAGACCGATATTTCATTGAGAGTTATCACAGACCATATCAGAAGCACTACTTTCATGATAGGTGACGGTGTATTGCCGTCAAACGAGGGCAGAGGATATGTATTGAGAAGACTCCTCCGCCGTGCAGCACGTCACGGAAGATTACTCGGTATAACAGAACCTTTCCTGTATAAAGTTGTGGATACAGTGGTACAGGAAAATCCTGCATATCCCGAGCTTGCAGAGAAGCGTGACTGGATAGTCAAGGTCATAAAGAATGAGGAAGACAGCTTTTCAAAAACGCTCAATCAAGGATTTGAACTGCTTGATGAAATAATAGCAAAATCGGAGATAAACAGAATTTCCGGTGAGGACGCTTTCAGACTCAATGATACATTTGGATTCCCTGTTGACCTGCTCAAAGAGGTTGCAGCCGAAAAGGGCATGACTGTTGACATGGAGAAATATGAGGAACTGCTCAAGGAACAGAAGCAGAGAGCAAGAGGTGCAAGGAAAAATGCAGGTGCAGAGGCTTGGTTAAGTGATGCGGTTGATTTGGG
>CACXGJ010000040.1 GCA_902767125.1 uncultured Ruminococcus sp.
AATCCTTCACAGTTTTATTCCGCGTCTGTATGAACGGGGATTCTGTGAATTGATACAAAGAAATTTTTGGAGGCTCGCATATGTTAAACATTATCGAAGAATTATTTTATCACAATATTGACCCTCAGGCTCGCATGGTCAGAAACGGCAGCAACCTGCAAAAGCAATTAGAATTGATGTCAGACTATGAGGAACAGCTGACGAGAACTTTGAAAGACGACGAAAGAAAACTGTTCTTAGCGTTCGTTAATGCTGTCAGTGAAGTACAGGCTGAATCTCAGCTTGACAGTTTCATGGTCGGCTTCCGCTTGGGAGCGAGGTTCGTGTTTGATACCTTTGTTGATGACTCGGCACCGTACCGTGATTTGACTGAGAATATTTGAGATAGTCTGCTTTACCTTCTGCCAAATGGTATGTGGATTATTTACTAAGTGAAATAAACAGGGTATCTGTTCATCTGAGCAGGTACCCTGTTTTTGGAAATAAATTATTAAATGGATAAAATTCTTTGGTGTTGACCGATTTATCATTTTTGGTTCATTGTTTTTAGAAGATGGAGAGAAGCGTCTCTCTGTTCCTCGGATAATCCGGACCAACAGTCAATAAGTTCTCTTGTTTTCGGGGTTACTTCAACTAAATTTCCGTCGGCAAAGAATTGAGACATCGTAATTCCTAAACCTTTGCAAATGGATTCCAGAGTGTCAACGGAAGGGATTGCATTGCGCTTAATGATATTTGCAATCGTTGATTCGGATAAACCGCTTTCTTTTGCAAGGCGATATGCAGACCAACCTCTCTGTGCCAAAATATCTTTGATTTTTGCAGTAACGTCCATAACTATACCTCATTTCTGTAATAATTGTACCCTTGAAAAGAGCGGCATTATACAGTATAATTATGATAAAATACCATTTAATAAAACGGCATATGTTTATCAGAGGTGTGTTATGAAAAAACCGTCACAAAAAATGATTCTATGTTGTATAGCTTTTCTGATGGTTGTTTTATCAGCAATCGGTTGTTCAGGACGAGCGCCAAAACAAGAAACTACGTTGTTTACTGCAACAACACCAAGTGAAGCGTCACCTTCAGAAGCAACGGCGTCTGAGCCTGCAACGACGAAACCGAGAAAAGTATCTGAATCTGATAAGCTGATACAATTATCAGATATTCCCGACTTTTCAGGTAAGCTGTTTTTTACTGTCAATGAAGGAAAACCATTTTTTACATCAGATGAAATAGTGACAGAGTCGTTTGAAAACTACAGCAAATTAGATTCTCTGGGACGCTGCGGAACAGCGTTTGCCTGTGTAGGGGCAGAATTAATGCCTGAAAATGACGACAAAGGTGAAATTGGCTATTTGAAACCGTCGGGTTGGCAGACAGTGAAATACGATTCGGTTGATGGAGAGTATCTGTATAACCGATGTCATTTGATTGCGTTTTCGCTGACAGGTGAATCGGCAAATGAAAAAAATCTGATCACGGGAACAAGATACTTAAATATCGAGGGTATGCTCCCGTTTGAATTAAAGGTGCATGACTATGTTGCCGGTACGCAAAATCATGTGATGTATCGCGTAACACCTTTCTTTGAAGGAAACGATTTGTTAGCCAAAGGTGTATTAATGGCAGGTTACTCCGTTGAGGACAAAGGAAAGGGAATAAGCTTTAATGTTTTCTGTTATAATTTGCAGCCAAATATAAAGATTGATTACACTGACGGTAAAAGTGAACAGATTCAATTGCCGACAACAGCGGCACCAAAGACAAAGCCGCAAACTGAACCTCTGACTGAAGAGGAAATATCTGCTGAGGAAGATAACAACGAAGCAAAAGACTTATATATATTAAATACGAATACAAAGAAATTTCATTACCCATACTGCGATTCGGTCAATAAAATGTCAGCAAAAAATAAAAAGGAGTATTCTGGAACAAGAGATGAAATAATCGATATGGGATACTCGCCTTGTAAAAGGTGCAATCCGTGATAAAAAGGGATAAAGTGTACAATGTTGACAAAACGGAAATAATAATTTTGGCTTGCGTGACTAGTCGGTAAATGGTATAATATAACTAAATAATATTTTTATATGGAGGAATAATTGTGAAAAAGCTGGTTTCGATATTGTTGACAGTTTCGTTTATTATGACTATGTTCGCTATAGTTCCAATTTCTGCGAACGCTTTGCCCAGACCGACACAGGAAGAGTGTGAGGCTGTCGGCGAGCAGAAGATTTACTTCGAGTTCCCCGACGGCACTTGGGGCGACTGGAGCAATCTGAAGATC
>CACXGJ010000041.1 GCA_902767125.1 uncultured Ruminococcus sp.
CTCGATAAGATGCTTGCGGCTGTTGACCTTGACAGAAAAAAGAATATCTATATCGCAAATATAGTGAAATGCCGCCCGCCTCAGAATCGTGACCCTCTCCCCGAAGAACAGGATGAATGTATCAAATGGCTGCGTGAACAGTTCAAGATACTTCGACCGAAAATAATAGTCTGTCTTGGAAGAATTGCGGCTGCCAAGATAATCAAGCCCGATTTCAAGATAACGAAAGAACACGGTATTTTCTTTGAAAAGAACGGTGTTCTGATGATGGCGATACTTCATCCTGCGGCACTTCTCCGAAATCCCAATAATAAGCCTGCTGCATTTGAGGATTTCCTGAAGCTGCAGGAGAAAATAAAAGAAGTCTGTGACCACACTTATACAAGTGAGGAATGAGGAGTGTGGAGTGAGAAGTATTTTTTTGCAAATGGTCTATTTACTTCTTTACTTTTTGACAAAACAGTTGTAAAATTGATATATAGATTTTTTTAAAAGATTGGAGTAATTTTGCTATGAAAATTATGGTTGAAACATCTGCCCGTCACGTTCATGTAACCCAGCAGACTCTTGAAACACTTTTCGGTGAGGGTGCAACTCTCACTAACAAGAAAGATCTTTCACAGCCCGGTCAGTTTGCCTGTTTTGAGAAAGTAACGGTTGTAGGTCCCAAGGGTGAGCTTGTATGTTCAATACTCGGTCCTGTACGCCCCGATGATCAGGTTGAGCTGTCACTTTCGGAAGCACGTAAAGTAGGCATTGCCGCTCCCGTAAGAGAATCAGGCGATGTTAAAGGCACACCCGGATGCAAGCTCATTGGTCCCAAGGGTGAGGTTGAGATCGAATGTGGTGTTATGGCGGCTAAAAGACATATCCATCTTGATCCAAAGACTGCCGAGGAATTTGGTTTGAAGGACAAGCAGATAGTAAGTGTCAAGACAGGCAAGGACGGCAGAGAGCTTATATTCGGAGATGTAGTCGTAAGAGTAAGCCCGAGATTTGCCCCCGCTATGCACATAGATACAGATGAATCAAATGCAGCCTGTGGTCCTGTTGAGGGAGATATCATCGTTTGATCAACAATTGAATTAATAATTACAGCCGAGTGTCACTTCGTCAAAAAATGATACTCGGCTTTTGATTAGGAAAGGTGAGATTGGTATGTCAGTGATTTATATGGATCACCCATTGATAAAGCATAAGATAACAATGCTTCGTGATGAGAGAACGGGGACAAATGAATTTCGTAAATTAGTCGAAGAAATAGCCATGCTTATGGGCTATGAAGCATTATCCGACCTGAAGACGAGGGACATTGAAATAAAAACTCCGATAGAGGAGACCGTACAGCCGATACTTGACGGTAAAAAGCCTGCTGTTGTGCCGATACTCCGTGCAGGTCTCGGAATGGTAAGCGGTATATTGGCACTTCTTCCGAGTGCAAAGGTCGGTCATATAGGAATGTGCCGTGACGAAGTGACTCACAAGCCGCAGACCTATTACTGTAAGCTGCCGAATTTCATTGAAGACAGGCTTATTATTGTGACTGATCCTATGCTTGCGACAGGCGGTTCACTGATAGATGCGGTGAATGAAATAAAAGCCCGTGGAGGCAGAACTATAAAATGTATGTGCATAGTAGCTGCTCCGGAGGGGGTAAAGGCGTTTACCGAAGCACATCCCGATGTACAGCTTTATGTCGGTGTATTGGACAGATGTCTGAATGAAAATGCTTATATATGTCCGGGATTGGGCGATGCAGGCGACAGGATTTTCGGCACTAAATAATACAAAAAACTATTGTATTATGATATTGTACTATGTTATAATCACTATAAAATAATATTTTGGGAGGTAAATTTTATATGAAAATTACTGATGATATCAAGTATGTAGGTGTCAATGACCATAAAATTGACTTGTTCGAGGGACAGTATGATGTTCCGAATGGCATGGCATATAATTCCTATGTTATTCTTGATAAAAAAATTGCTGTTATGGATACGGTGGATCGCAATTTCAAGCATGAGTGGCTGAACAATCTTGAAGATGCACTCGGCGGAAGAAAGCCTGATTATCTGATAGTTCAGCACATGGAGCCTGACCATAGTGCAAATATCATGAATTTTATGGAAAATTATCCTGATGCGACTATTGTTTCAAGTGCAAAGGCTTTCACAATGATGGGCAATTTCTTCGGGACACAGTTCGAGGACAGAAGAATAGTTGTCAAAGAGGGAGATACGCTTGAACTTGGCGAGCATACCCTTGCATTTGTAGCTGCACCGATGGTACATTGGCCTGAAGTCATCATGACATATGATACAAAAGACAAGGTGCTTTTCTCGGCTGACGGCTTCGGAAAATTCGGTGCATTGGATGTTGAAGAAGACTGGGCTTGTGAGGCAAGAAGATATTATATAGGCATTGTCGGAAAGTATGGAGTTCAGGTTCAGGCGGTTCTCAAAAAAGCCGCAAAGCTGGATATTCAGACGATATGTCCGCTTCATGGTCCTGTACTTTCGGAAAACCTCGGCTATTACATAGACCTGTATAATACATGGTCAAGCTATGGAGTTGAAAGCGAGGGTATCATGATAGCCTATACCTCTGTTTACGGAAATACCAAAAAAGCTGTTGAGATACTTGCCGAAAAGCTCCGTATAAAGGGCTGTCCGAAGGTAGTCGTAAATGACCTTGCAAGAGAGGATATGGCTGAATGTGTAGAGGACGCTTTCAGATACGGAAGAATAGTTTTTGCCACAACGACCTACAATGCAGAGATATTCCCGTTCATGCGTGAATTTATCGAACACCTGACAGAGCGTAATTTCCAGAATAAGACTGTCGCATTTATCGAGAACGGTTCATGGGCTCCCATGGCGGCAAAGACTATGAAGAAAATGCTTGAGGGCTGTAAGAATCTTACATATGCCGATACAACTGTTAAAATAATGTCGGCACTCAATCCGGAGAGCAGTGAACAGCTTGAAAAATTGGCTGATGAGCTGTGTCAGGATTACCTTGCACAGCATGATGAAACAGCTAATAAAAATGATATGACAGCACTGTTCAATATCGGCTATGGCTTGTATGTAGTGACTTCAAATGACGGCAAAAAAGACAACGGTCTTATTGTCAATACCGTTACACAGGTGACAAATTCACCGAACAGGATAGCTGTCTGCATAAACAAGCAGAATTATTCTCATCATGTTATCCGGCAGACAGGCGTTATGAATGTAAACTGTCTTTCTGTTGATGCTCCTTTCAGTGTATTTGAGAACTTCGGATTCCAAAGCGGAAGAAATGCAGATAAATTTGCTGATTCCGAGAAGCTCCGTTCCGATAACGGTATTGTGTTCCTGTCGAAATATATCAACTCCTTCATGTCACTGAAGGTCGAGCAGTATATCGACATGGATACGCATGGAATGTTTATCTGTACGGTGACGGAAGCAAGAGTCATCTCCGACAAGGAAACGATGACCTACACCTACTATCAGAACAATGTCAAGCCCAAGCCCCAGACGGACGGCAAAAAAGGCTGGGTATGCAAGATATGCGGATATGTATATGAAGGCGAGGACTTGCCGGAGGATTTCATTTGTCCGCTGTGCAAGCATGGTGCGGCTGACTTTGAGCCTATACAGTAATTGATTAAAAAGGCACGGCATCTGTTTTTGGATTCGGATGTCGTGCTGATTTTTTATTTTCTTTTTCGGATTTTCCATTTGTCATTGACAAAATCTTGAATTTATTATAGAATTAATTGATAGTTATTTTACGAAAGCA
>CACXGJ010000042.1 GCA_902767125.1 uncultured Ruminococcus sp.
ATTTGTAGGCTCTGCCTCTGCATTTGCATTGATGAACAGCGGACTTTTTTCGGAGATAGTTCTGATCGACGCTGACAAAAACAAAGCAGAGGGTGAAGCTCTTGATATAAGTCACGGACTGCCCTTTGCAAAGCCTATCAAGATATATGCAGGAGACTACTGTGATATTTCGGATGCTTATGTGATAATCGTTACTGCAGGTGCAGGTCAAAAGCCCGGTGAGACTCGTCTTGATCTGGTAAAAAAGAATGTCGGTATATTCAAGTCGATAATCCCCCAAATCTCCGAACACAACAAAGAAGGCATTTTACTCATAGTTGCAAATCCTGTTGATATACTCACCTATGCCGCTGTCAAATTAAGCGGATTCCCCGAAAACCGTGTATTCGGTTCGGGTACTGTCCTTGATACTGCAAGACTGAAATATCTCTTGGGCGAACATCTTGAGGTTGACAACAGAAGTGTACACGCTTTCATCATAGGCGAACACGGTGACAGTGAAATTGCCGCTTGGAGCAGTGCAAATGTATCGGGTATACCACTCAATAATTTCTGTGAGATGAGAGGTCATTTCCATCATGAAGCCGCTATGCGTAGAATAGCCGAAAGTGTCAAGAACAGTGCCTATGAGATAATCGAAAAGAAAAAAGCCACTTATTACGGCATTGCAATGTCTGTAAGGAGAATATGCGAGGCTATTGTCAGAGATGAAAAATCCATCATGCCCGTTTCCTGCATACAATATGACAAAGTATACGGTATTGACGGAGTAGCTTTGAGTATGCCCTCGATAGTCGGCAAAAACGGTGTTGAAACAGGTGTTCCGATAGAATTAAGCAGAGAGGAACAAAAAGCCCTTCGTGAATCGGCAGACACTCTCCGAGCCGTTATAGCTGATGTTTTCGCAGATGAATGACCGAAAATATTTCCGATATAAGCATTGCACCGAAAGCAAAACCCCTGTTGAAATGCTCATTCATATCAATTTGCGAAATCTGATTCGGTATAAATTCGAGCTTTTCAAATATCTCATGCTGACGTTCATTGAGTGAATCATAAAATTCATCATTGAGAGCGGAATTTTTGCTGACACATTCGCTCATTTCCTTTGACATTTCATTAAAATACACTTGGTCAAGCAGCTTGCCTATAATAGTTGACAGAGGCATATTGTTTTCGGAAAAGCTGTCGGAAGAAAAAATATTTTCGTCTTTCATCTTGAAATTCTCCATTCAAAATAGTTTAGATATATTATAGTACAGAAATTACTGTATTTCAAGCTATTTTACAGTAATTTCTGTATTTTTGTAATATTGCATAAAAAAGGTGTAGTTTATTATGGATAATTTACAAGTACATGATAATATAAAAAAATTATGCAAGAGTAAAAAAATAACAATAAAATCTCTTTTAGAAAATTGTAATATTAACAGAAATTTTATGTACGATTTAAAAAGTAATCAAAAACCATCTGTTGAATCATTAGAAAAAATAGCTGATTATCTTGACTGTTCGGTCGATTATCTTCTCGGGAAAACCGATAACCCCGATTCTCACAAATAAAAAAACAGGCAGGACAGAAATTTCTGTCCTGTCTGAATTTGCTGTCACGCATTAAGAAGCATGGGCTGGGGCGTGAAATCCGTTTCGATGACCTTTTCCGAAGATGACGGCGAATAACAGAAGGTGTCCATGTGAGTGCCTTCAAAGAAATATTCGGGCTGACGGGGATCATAGTCATAGTCGAAGGTGTCTATTATAATGAGCTTTATCTTCATCTTATTGGGGATAATATTCTTGATATAGACACTTGCCTGCTGTCCTGCAAATATGCCCTCTTTCATCTCGGCAAGTCCCGCAAGATTCGGGGCAAGCTCCACAAATGCTCCATAGTCCTCGACAGAGCGGATTATTCCTGCTACTGTTTCACCTATCTTGAAATTTCTTGCATTTTCCTCCCATGTTCCGAGAAGCTCCTTATGTGTCAGGCTTATTCTGCCGTTTTCGATTGACTTTACAACGGCTTTTATATCCATCCCGACAGTGAATCTTTCACGAGGATGCTCTATCCTTGAAACCGATATTGCATCTATAGGCATCAGCGAAGCTATTCCGCATCCGATATCCGCAAATGCTCCGAATGAATCAAGGTGAGTTATCTTTGCATCTATCACATCACCTGTTGATAATCTCCCGATATATTCATGCAGACATCTTTCCTGTGCTATCCTTCTTGAAAGTATGGCGACCGTCTTGCCAAAATCATCCTTCTTGAATCCCGTGATGACAAAGCAAACAGGTCTGTTTACTCTTGATATGACCGCAATATCCCTTACTGTACCCTCACGGATTCCTATTGCCCCTTCCTCACGGGGAATTATTCCTTTGATAGTGCCTAAATCAACAATAAGATTATGGGACGAGTCACACACAACTGCTCTTGCTTCAAGTATCCTTGCATCATGATATGCCTCTGTAAGCTGTGAAAGCGACTGCATAGCGGAGAGATTCTCCATTGAGTTGATAAGCCTGCCTTCAGGATAATATCCTGCCATTTTGCCTTCATTCCTTTCTTGATTTGTTAATGCTTTCCTCAACATCATATG
>CACXGJ010000043.1 GCA_902767125.1 uncultured Ruminococcus sp.
ATAGTAGCTGACGGTAAGATAAAAATGTCAGGTCCGGCGGATGAAATGATGAAGAATCTTTCCGAAAACAAGAGTATAATAGGCAGATGTTCAAAGCAGGAGGCATTGTTCTGATATGAAAGAGATAACAAAGGATTTGTTGAGAGAGATATCCGAATGGAACGGGGAGTTCAAGGGAGCTTATAATATAAGAGAGGACGGAGCTTGTGTCGGACGTGTTTCAAGCAAGAATATAAGGATAGAAAGCAAAAAGGATCAGCCGGGACTTGAAATATTCATAGCGGCAAACACAAAGGGTGAAACAGTATCAATACCTGCATGTGTGACTCACGGTAATGTTGATGACTTGGTTTATAATGATTTTTATGTAGGGGAAAATGCAGATGTTATCATCGTTGCAGGATGCGGTATACACACCGAAACAGGTGAACCTGCAAGACATAACGGTATACACAGATTTATACTCGGCAAAAACTCAAAGGTCAAGTATCTTGAAAAGCATATAGGTAAGGGACATGGAACGGGACTTCGTTCAATAGATCCTGTAACAGAGGCTGAACTTGACGAAAATGCTGTTTTGGAAATGGATACCGCCCAGATAGGCGGAGTGGACAGAACCGTGAGAAAGACTGCCGCAAAGCTTGGTGCAGGTGCAAGACTGCTTATAAGAGAAAGAATACTTACCGAAAAGGATCAGACAGCCAAAACGGAATTTCTTGTTGAACTCAACGGCAAGGATTCGGGAGTTGATTTGATATCCCGTTCTGTTGCAAAGGGAAATTCACATCAGGATTATCATTCGGTAATAGTCGGAAATGCACCGTGTACGGGACATTCGGAATGTGATGCCATCATATCCGAAAACGGAAAGGTCGATGCAGCTCCCGAACTTCATGCACATGATACCGATGCGGCACTTATACATGAAGCGGCTATCGGAAAAATTGCAGGTGAACAGATACTCAAGCTCCGAACCTTGGGAATGACCGAAGAAGAAGCAGAGGCAACCATTATAGACGGATTTTTGAGCTGATGATATCTATGAAGAAAATAATTGCTTCGCTTGCGTTGCAGCTTTCACGGCAGTGGTAATATTTATCGCAGCTTCAGAGAAACAAAAATAAATAATTTTATTTTTTCATACAAATACTACTTTCATAAAGAAGGTGGTTTTGTATGAAAAAAATTTTTGGATGCAATTTTTTTCTGATGACCTTGGGCGGTGCATTGTACGGAATGATAGAAATATTATGGAGAAACTATACACACTGGTCAATGGTGCTGACGGGCGGTACCTGCTTTGCGGTATTGTACAGGATATTCAAAAAAATAGAATTATGCTCACTGTGGATAAAATGCCTGACGGGCAGTGCTGTGATAACCCTGATAGAATTTTTATCGGGATATATTTTTAATATCAGGATGAAGCTGAAGGTATGGGACTACTCGAAACAGCCCCTCAATTTTCGTGGACAGATATGTCCTCTGTACAGCTTTCTTTGGGGGATACTGACAATTCCGATACTTGCACTGTGCGGTTTTATAAGCCGTGAGCTGAAGCTGTAATATTTTTGACACAGGTGTCATATATATTATTAAAAAAATCTCTGTTAATACTTGAAGATTAAAAAAAAAATGATATACTTTTATGTATGCCGCTCTCATGATTCGGATATAATAGATTCGGGGGGCGGAACAGATGAGCAAAAAAAAGATATCCTCCTTGGAGGTCACAGATATACCTGAAAATGCTGAAGCAGAAGACTGTCAGTACAGCGAAAGACAGACAGGCAGTATGCTCGAAACAGGCTCGATAATATCGGATAACGGAGAATATGTTGTGCAGTGCATGACTATCATCGGACAGATAGAGGGACACTATATACTCTCACCTCAAAACAAGACTACAAAATATGAGCATATAATACCGATGCTGGTGGCTGTTGAGCAGAATGATAAAATAGACGGTCTTTTGATAATACTGAACACAGTCGGCGGAGATGTTGAGGCAGGTCTTGCAATAGCAGAGCTTATGGCAGGCATGAAAAAACCTGTTGTATCACTTGTGCTTGGTGGAGGTCATTCGATAGGAGTACCGATAGCTGTCGCAGCAAAAAAGTCTTTTATAGCAAAATCTGCTACAATGACGATACATCCTGTGAGAATGAACGGCTTGATGCTGGGAGTACCGCAGGCATTCGAGTATTTTCAGCGTATGCAGCAGAGAATAACCGCTTTTGTGACTGAACATTCGGATATATCTGCCGAGAGGTACAATCAGCTTGCAATGAATACCGATGAGCTTGTAATGGATATAGGAACGATACTTGACGGCAGGGATGCAGTTGAGGAAGGTCTTATCGACAGCATAGGTGATCTGAATGATGCGGTGAGTGCGTTGTACAAGATGATCGACAAGAGGAAGGGCAGAAAACGCAGGACTCAAAAATCATAAAACGACAGAAAAAATTTTTTCTGTCGGACAAAGTTCGGAGGTACATACAGTGAACATATTTGAAGCGATCTTTCAGGGTATAATACAAGGCTTAACGGAGTTTTTACCTGTATCGAGCAGCGGACATCTTACTATATGTCAGCATATATTCGGGATGAGCGAAAATAATCTTTTCTTTTCGGTAATGCTGCACATAGGCACACTTGCGGCTGTTCTGGCAGTATATTTCAAGCTGGTGATAAGGCTTTTTAAAGCGTTGGGCAGCGTCTGCAAAAAAATTTTTTCCAAGCAGTTCAAATTAAAGGAACTGACAGGAGAAGAAAATATGGCGGTCATGATAATAATAGGTCTGCTGCCGTTGTTTGTAATGTTTCTGCCTATAGGAAACGGAATGAAATTGAAGGACTTGGCTGACAAATTCGCAAATGACGGATTCTTTATAGTAGTGGGATTGTCATTGCTTGCAACAAGTGCATTGCTGTACATAGGTGACAAGCACAACCAAAAGTATGCTGACGGCAAAAAGAAAGCAAGAAAACGCTATAAAGTTGCAGATGCCTTAACAGTGGGAATAACACAATGCTTTGCAGCATTGTTCCCGGGACTTTCACGTTCAGGCTCAACACTTGCAGCAAGTCAGATACGTGGAATGAACAAACAGGTGGCACTTGATTATTCGTTTCTTCTCGGTACACCTGCCATAGTTGCCGCAGCATTGCTTGAATGTAAGGATGCCTTGTTCTCGGACAACGGATTGACATTGAGCTTTGGTGACTATATTTGCATTGTAGTCGGAATGGTAGTTGCGGGAGTTGTGGGATTCTTTGCGATAAAGATATTCAAATGGTTGCTAAAGACCGATAAAATGTATATATTCATAATATATACAGCAATAGCAGGTGCAATAGTGCTTGTGATAAGTATAGTTGAGCTTGCACTCGGTGTGAACATATTTACGCAAAAGGCTCTTGTATTTTAAAAAAAGGCATCGGGCAGCATTTGAAAATAAGTGTTGCCCGATTAATTCGTGAAAGCAACATTGGAGGTGCATCATTTTTGGCTGTAGATCAAAAGCAAAAATCTAAAAACAAATCAAAGCCGCAGACAAAAGGAAATCCGTCAAATAATAAAAATACAAAACAAAATACTTCTGCTTCAGGCAAAAAGCCGTCTCCCAAGAAAAACCCCGATCCCCGAAGAAAAAGTGAAGTCCAAAAGTACATAATCAGCAGGAAAAGAAAAAAAATAGTTATTTTACTTTTAGTTTCATTGATATTTTTGTTATTCTATATTGTTCGTGGAGAAAAATTCTGGCTTGTCCTTCATGAGAACTATTGGGGGCTGTTCGGCTTTCTGGGATTTATGATACCCGTTCTGAACATATATTCGGTGCATTATATGCTGAACAGAAATTCAAGCTATCGTCTCATTTTCAGGCTTATATTATTTTGCGGTACAATGATCTCATTTGCATCGACCATATTTTCATTTTCCTCAATGGGCATAGAGCTTGCCGACTACGGTACCGAAATGATAGAATGTTACCGTAAAGGCGGTCAGCATATAGGGACAGGTATGCTCGGAGGAATGTTCGGGATACCTGTTGCAAAAATATTTGGTGCAACGGGTAGTGGGATAATTTTCTTTTTGCTGTTTCTTTTGCTGTTGTATAAATGTTTGCTGGTATTGTTCGGAAAGCTTATGAAAAGTATACGTGAGCCTTTGATGAAAAAAATTGTTCAGACAATGGAAATAAGAACTCTTGTGCGTGACGAGGAAAGGAAGATCAAGGAAGAACAGCGGCAGATGTTCAAGGAAGAAGTCGAAAAGAATATGGACGGAAAAAAGGCTGCATCAGAGAAGAATAATAAAACTGAAGAACAGCCGTCTGCCGAGGAGGAGAAAAAGCTCCCCGAATCCAAGGAAGAAGCAAAGCCTTCCAAGACCGATGACAGATTTGTACGGCTTGACAAGGAGGTAATATACCGCCCCGGAAAGATCACGGAAGCTCCCAAGAAAAAGAAGAATATAAAAGAAAACATAATAAAGAATTTTACCGCTGTATTCGGAGCAAAGCAAGAGGATGATGAAGAAGAAAATATAAAGGCTGAAGGTAATGAGACCAAGACGGAAATAAAGAAGCACGTTAAAAATGATGAAAAAAATAATTCAGTCAATATGGATCATATAGGTGAGGATATACCCGAATTTTCCGAAAAAATAAATATAGATTACAAGAAGATAAACAGTGAGGAAAATAAAAACAGATCTGAAAGTGACGGGTACATCAACGGAGAATATTTTTCTCCTGTTTATGAGAAGCCTAAAAAGATGAAAAGTATTCCTAAAGCTAAAGAGGAAAATTCAAAGCACACCGAAAAGAAAATAAAAATATCCATTGAGGATGTAAAAAGGCAGCTCAACGGAGAACAAATGAGACTTGTTGAAAATAATTATCTTCTTCCGCCGTTTACACTTCTTGATCCCCAACCCGAAGAAGATGATAAAAATATATCCAACGAACTGAATCATAGTGCCGAAAAGCTTGTTGAAACACTCAAAAGCTTCGGTGTACAAACTAATATCAGTCATATAAGCCGAGGTCCATCTGTAACGAGATATGAGCTTCAGCCCGCTGCAGGTGTTAAGATAAGCAAGATAACCAATCTTTCTGATGATATAGCAATGAATCTTGCAGCAACAGGTGTCAGGATAGAAGCACCGATTCCGGGGAAATCTGCAGTCGGCATTGAGGTTCCGAACAGGAATGTAAGTATAGTAAAAATGCGTTCCCTTCTTGAATCAAAGGAATTTCAGAATGCCAAGAGCAGACTTACGGTTGTGCTGGGAGTTGACATAACAGGCAAGATAACTCTTGCAGACTTGAGCAGGATGCCGCATTTGCTGATAGCAGGTTCCACAGGCTCGGGCAAATCTGTCTGCATAAATTCCATGCTTATAAGTCTGCTGTATAAAGCAAGTCCTGATGAAGTAAAGCTGATGCTGATTGATCCGAAGGTGGTTGAATTGGGCATATATAATGGTATACCGCATTTGCTTGTGCCTGTTGTCACCGATCCGAGAAAGGCTGCAGGAGCATTGAATTGGGCTGTCAATGAGATGCTTGAAAGATACAAGACCTTTGCAGCATACAATGTCAGAGATATGCACAGCTATAACAGGCTCGTTGACAAGCAGAACAAGGAATTTGAAGACAACGAGAATGTCGAGGAAGCAGAACGCAGCTTTGAGGAAGATGAAATGCTTGCACAGGCAAAGGCAGAGATAAACAGTGAAGATGCTCCCAAAAAAGAAGTCCATAAGCTCGAAAAAATGGCACAGATAGTTATAGTGATAGATGAGCTTGCCGATCTGATGATGGCGGCTCCGAATGAGGTTGAGGAATCTATATGCCGCCTTGCACAGATGGCGAGAGCTGCAGGTATGCACCTTGTAATAGCGACTCAAAGACCATCTGTTGATGTCATTACAGGACTTATCAAGGCAAATGTTCCCAGCAGAATAGCTTTTGCCGTAAAATCACAGATAGATTCAAGGACGATACTCGATTCGGGCGGAGCGGAAAAACTTCTGGGCAAAGGTGATATGCTGTTTTCACCGATAGGCGTGACAAAGCCTGTAAGAGTTCAGGGGGGCTTTGTTGATGATATCGAAATAGAAAATGTGGTCAATTTCATCAAGAACAATAAAGTGGTCGAGTATGACAAAAAAGTCATTGATGAAATAGAGAAAAACGCTGTTTCTGACGGCAAGGATAAGAATAATTCCGATATCGGTGACGGTGAGACGGATATCATGCTTGAGGAGGCAATAGAATGTGTCGTGGAGGCAGGTCAGGCATCTACATCACTGCTTCAGAGAAGGTTGAGAGTAGGCTATGCAAGAGCAGGCAGACTCATTGATGAAATGGAAAAAATGGGTATCGTTGGATCACATCAGGGAGCTAAACCGAGAGATGTTCTGATGACACGCCAGCAGTGGCTCGAAAGAAACCTTAAAAAGTGAGGAATTAGGAGTGAGGAGTGAGGAATATATTTCCTTGCTTCCGGAAAAAAGCAGTTCAAAACAGATATTTTTCTGTTTGATAATATTATATTATAATTTACGGAGGTCTTTTTGAATGAAAAGAGAAGGACAAATCAAAGTGGATTCGGAAAATCTTTTTCCGATAATCAAGAAGTGGCTCTATTCAGACAAGGATATTTTTGTCCGTGAGCTTGTCGCAAACGGCTGTGATGCAATAAAAAAATATCAGAGCCTTTGCATGATAGGTGAAGCGGAGGATAACGGAGTAAAACCGAGAATAGATGTCATCATTGATAAGGACAAGAAAACTCTGACATTTTCCGACAACGGTATCGGCATGACTGATGAAGAAGTCGAAAAGTACATTGCACAGATAGCTTTTTCGGGTGCACAGGAATTTCTTGAAAAATACAAGGATAAAACAGATGCAGATACAGGCATTATAGGACATTTCGGTCTGGGATTCTATTCGGCTTATATGGTGGCAGATACCGTTGAGATAGAAACACTTTCATATAAAAAGGATGCAATGCCTGTACACTGGGAGAGTGACGGAAGCCATACCTATGAAATTTCCGATGGAACACGCACACAAAAGGGTACAAGTGTTATCCTGCATATATCGGAAGATGAAAAGGATTTTCTCGATGAATACAAGGTTCGTACAGTATTGAATAAATATTGCAAATTCATGCCGTATGAGATATATATTTCAAAAGCAGAAGACAAGAAAGACGATAAAGAGGAAAAGTGCATAAATAACACAAATCCCCTGTGGCTCAAAGCTCCCAAGGACTGCACGACAGAGGAATACGAGGATTTTTACAAGGAAACCTTCGCTGACATGAATCTTCCGCTGTTCTGGATACATCTCAATGTTGACTATCCGTTCAGACTGAAGGGAATATTGTATTTCCCAAAGCAGACAGATAAATTGCAGGTAATGCCTGGAGAGATAAAATTATTCTCCAATCAGGTATATATTGCCGATAATATCAAGGAAGTAGTACCGGAATTTCTTATGCTTCTTAAAGGTGTAATAGACTGTCCCGACTTGCCGTTGAATGTATCAAGGTCATTTTTGCAGAATGATGGTGAAGTTGAGAAAATATCCAAGCATATCACCAAGAAAGTCGCTGATAAGCTGACATCCATATTCAAGAATGAAAGAAAGTCCTTTGAAAGCTATTGGGATGATATTTCTCCGTTTATCAAATTCGGCTGTATCAAGGATGAGAAATTCTATGACAGAGTAAAGGATATCATGCTTTACAAGAGCATAAACGGAGACTACAAGACCTTCTCCGAACTCCCGAAGCAGGGCGATAAGGTCTATTATGTATCAAGCACAGATGAGCAGGCACAGTATATAAAGATGTTCAAGGATAACGGTCTTGATGCCGTGATTTTGGAGCATAATATAGATACACATTTCGTTAGCTTTATGGAATATAAAGAATCGGGTACAAAGTTCATCAGAATAGATTCCGAAATAGGTGATGCACTCAAATCGGAAAACAGTGATGTCAAAGAAAATAATGATGAGATAATAAATATCTTTAAAAATGCACTTGGCATTGAGAAGCTTACAATAAATGCACAGGCACTCAAAACAGCCGATACACCTGCGATAATAACAATAAATGAGTATGAGAGAAGAATGAGCGATATCAGCAGGATCTACGGAAATATGTTCGGCTCGGCAGGAGCAGTTTCCGAAACCCTTATCATCAATACACAGAATGACATTATCAAAAAAATACCGTCCGTTGATGAGGAAAAACAGAAACTCCTTTGCAAGCATATATATGACCTTGCATTGATAAGCCAGCGTAAGCTCACGGCTGAAGAACTTGACAGCTTCATTTCGACAAGTGTACAGGTACTCGGTTTCATAGGTTAAAAAAATAAGACTGTCACAGGGTAAAATTCCTGTGGCAGTCTTTGTTATTATAAAGCTGAATTTTGTTTTAAGAGAGTCTGTTTTTCATTCCAGAGTCTTTCGGATAAGTCAACATAATATGTGTGAGGATTCTCGAATCTCTTTACTTCATCCCAAAGAGTGTCAAGCTGTTGCTGACAGCGTGCCTTGATGGTCTGAATATCAGGAAGCTCATAGCAGAGAGTACCTTTGTCGAATATCTGCTTGCGAATCTTTACAGCCTTGAAATTGGTAAGAGTTTTGCGTTTCCATGTATGCTCGGGATCAAATATCGTGTAGGGCTTTGTATCGTCTATTGCTTCGTCAAAGAGAGTTATAACATCTGCAATTGCTTTTCCTGTGTCGTTGTCGTAAAGGCGGTAGAGATTTTTAAAGCATGGGTTGGTTATTTTAGCGACATTTTCGCTGATTTTGATTTTAGGTGTTTCAACACCGTCCTTGAGAATGGAAACTACTTTATATACACCGCCGAATACAGGCTCGGAGCTTGCGGTGATAAGTCTTTCGCCGACACCGAAGCTGTCTATTTTTGCACCCTGACGGAGCATATCGGCTATAATATATTCATCAAGAGAATTGGATGCACATATCTGACAATCGGGGAAGCCTGCTTCATC
>CACXGJ010000044.1 GCA_902767125.1 uncultured Ruminococcus sp.
GCTTTTTTGAAATTTTTAATTTAGCTTTTGACAATCTCTTAAAATCTATGATATTCTTCAATATGCTTGCAAATGCTCAATTATGATTTTTAAAAAATAATTTATCTGTTGCTGATAGCTTCAGGATACATATCATGATTAGCAAGCCTGTCCCATGCAAGCTGTTCCCATTTTGTGTCCGGTCTGCCGTAATTGCAGTAGGGATCTATTGAGATTCCTCCTCTCGGAAGGAATTTTCCCCATACCTCTATATATTTCGGGTTCATTAATTTAATAAGGTCTTTCATTATTATATTAACGCAATCCTCGTGAAAATCCCCATGATTTCTGAAGCTGAAAAGATATAATTTCAGCGACTTGCTCTCGACCATGAGCTTATCGGGAATATATGAAATATATATACACGCAAAATCGGGCTGTCCCGTTATCGGACAAAGGCTTGTAAATTCGGGGCAATTGAATTTTACAAAATAATCATTTTCAGTATGCTTGTTTTCAAATGTTTCAAGCACATCGGGTGAATAGTCATTCGGATATTTTGTATTTTTATTTCCCAAAAGTGTTAAGTCGCTCATCTTTTCAATCCTCCGTTATTCCGTTTGCCTTGAATGCGGCTATCCTGTCACGGCACGTTCCGCAAACTCCGCATGGCTTTTCATTTCCCTCATAGCAGCTCCATGTCATTTCGTAAGGCACCTTCAATTTCAGTCCCGTTGCGACAATGTCTGCTTTTTTCATATTCACAAAAGGTGCATTCACCTTGAGCATATTTCCGCTGCCAATATATATTGCACTGTTGATTGCATTGTTGAACTCCACGCTGCAATCGGGATAGGCATTTCCTGCTGAATCATCGCCATGTATACCGTAATATATCTCCGTACAGCCGTTTGAAATTGCCATACTTGCCGCACATGACAGGAATAGACCGTTTCTGAACGGAACATAAGTTGAAACAGGCTTGCCGTCTGTTTTTTTAAGCTGGTCGGCATAACTTTCCTTTGGAATATCATCGCTTGACGAACTTAACAATGAACAATTTGAATCCTCAAAAATTTTTGCCAAATCAAGTTTTTTAAGTTTAACACCGTAATAAGCAGCTATTTTTTCAGCGGCTTCTGTTTCTTTATTATGCTTTTGTCCATAGCTTATTGATAGTGCAAGGACATTATCCTTGCCATATTTGTCAACGGCTATTGCAAGACAGGTCGTGCTGTCAACTCCACCGCTGAAAAGTACAAGTGCTTTCATAAATCAACCATCCTTGTTAAATTGATATTTGGGGCTTTGCCCCAAACCCCACAAGGGCTGCTCGCCCTTGACCTCGGCAGGGATTAAAATCCCTGCACCCTTTATTCAAATTTTACCAACAATTTCAAATCATTGTCATTTTTGAATTTTCCCCTGAAAGTTTGTGTCAATGTTTGTGAGGAAACATTTTTTATTCCCCTTGCAGTCATGCAACTGTGAGAACCTGTTATTGCAACGGCTACATCGGGAGTGCCTGCAGCTTCGGAAATTATCTCTGCAATGTCATTTCCGAGTTTTTCCTGAAGCTGAAGACGCTTTGCCGCCATGTCGCATATCCTTGCAATTTTGCTCAATCCAAGAACCTTTCCTCTCGGAATATATGCAACATTCACCTTCATGTCATACATCAATGCAAAATGATGCTCGCAATAGCTGAATACGGTGATATCCTTCATTACCACAACATCATTATTCGGCACTGTAAAAGTTTTTCCGAACATTTCGGCTATATCATGATTACTGTATTTTATTCCCTCAAGAACCTCCTCAAGCATTCTTGCAACTCTTTCGGGAGTTTCAAGAAGTCCTTCTCTGTCGGGGTTTTCTCCTATTGCCTCCAAAATTCCACGTACATGATATTCTATTGCTTTTGTATCCATCAGACACCCCTCCTGTCAGGCTCCCATATAAATTTATGTAACTGCAATTGCAGTCTTACTCCGTTCAAATTTCTGTTTATCATAAAATCTACTATATCGGCAGGATTTATTTTACCGAAAACGGGACTTATATAAACATGACATCTCTCTGAAAGTGAATATCTTTCTATCACCTCAACAGCTTTCTCTAAATCCTCAATACTTCCCGATACAAATTTCACCGTATCATTCC
>CACXGJ010000045.1 GCA_902767125.1 uncultured Ruminococcus sp.
AGGTATGATGTTCGACAGAGGATATATCACACCTTATATGTGTACTGATACAGATAAGATGGAAGCTGTTATAGATGATGCTTATATTCTTATCACAGACAAGAAAATCTCAAATATACAGGAAATACTCCCGCTTCTTGAGGAGATCGTAAAGTCGGGCAAGAAGCTCGTTATAATCGCAGAGGACATTGAGGGTGAAGCTCTTACAACTCTTATCCTTAACAAGCTCCGTGGAACATTTACCTGTGTAGGCGTAAAGGCTCCTGGTTTCGGTGACAGAAGAAAAGAGATGCTCAAGGATATAGCTACACTTACAGGCGGACAGGTAATTTCAAGTGAAATAGGTCTTGAACTCAAGGATACTACTCTCGACCAACTTGGACATGCTCGTCAGGTTAAAGTTGACAAGGAAAATACTATCATTGTTGACGGTTCGGGCGATCAGAGCGAGATAAAGGCAAGAGTTTCACAGATAAAAGCACAGATAGAAATATCTACATCCGACTTTGACAGAGAGAAGCTTCAGGAAAGACTTGCAAAGCTTGCAGGCGGTGTAGCAGTTATCAAGGTAGGTGCTGCAACAGAGATCGAAATGAAAGAGAAGAAGCTCCGCATAGAAGATGCACTTGCAGCTACAAAGGCAGCCGTTGAAGAAGGCATTGTTGCAGGCGGCGGTACAGCACTCCTTAATACAGCCGATTCTGTAAAGGCTCTCGTTGAATCGCTTGACGGTGATGAGAAGACAGGTGCAAAGATAGTTCTCAAAGCACTTGAGGAGCCTGTACGTCAGATTGCTGCAAATGCAGGTCTTGAAGGTTCAGTCATCGTTGACAAGATAATGTCGGCAGATACAGTAGGCTACGGCTTCAATGCTCTTACAGAAACATATGCTGATATGATGGAAAACGGTATCGTTGACCCGACAAAGGTTACCCGTTCAGCTCTCCAGAATGCCGCATCAGTTGCAAGTATGGTTCTCACAACAGAATCACTTGTTGCCGACAAAAAAGAACCTCCCATGCCTCCGGCACCTCCCGTAGACCCCTCAATGGGCGGAATGTACTAATTCATAATAATCAATAATTGAATAAAAAAGAGCAGGCAGAAAAATTCTGTCTGCTTTTTTGATTTTATTTGTAATAATATCTTTCGTTGTAGTAGAAATGTTTTTTGCCGTCATGGTCGGTAAAATATTTTATTGAGTTGTCGTATTCGTCAATGTACCACGAGTTGAGGGGCTGTTCGGCGTTATATTCCGCATAAGCCATTATCCTTTCGGAATTTTTGACAATGGGCTGTACATCAAATTCATCTGTATCAAAGTCAATGGAGTTTATCATGACGGAGCTGTAATCATTTCCGCCGATGTATGTGAGGATATGCTCGGCTCTGTCATAGTCGGTGACAATGCCGATATGTTCAAATGACCAGCCCGAGCCGTCCCATGAGAAGAATACAAGACCGCCTTTTTTATAATCTATGTCATAGGGAGAAATATCCGTATGTACAGGGGTATTTGTATCCTTGAAGTCATCGAGCTTTATGTTTGCGGTAGGAGTATACCAGACTTTGTTTTGGTCTAAATTGAAGGATTGTACAATGCTGTCTTTTTTTTCGTTGCGGGGATCGGCACAGTATGAGTAATAAAATTCGGAGTCACTTTTTTCATCCGAATGGTAGCCTGCCTGATACAGACACCAGCTCACGAAGATAGAACACCACTCATAGACGATATAAGGGCTATAGCTGTCGAGGACATATTCCTGAAACCAACGGGTATATTCTGTATTTCCCGTCATATTGCTTCCGTTTCGGGCAGTTGCACCTGTCCAGAGATTGCCTTCCGACCTGACCTGCTCAACGGACATATCCTCAAGGGAGTAAGCCAGATATCCCTCTTGGGACAGTGCAATATCATGTACTCTTTGCATGAAAGAAGAATCCCTGTTATTTTTCAGTGCTGACATGAGTCTTTGATAATATTTACAGGAGCGGTATTCGTCCGAAAATCTTTTTGACTGGTCATAGGATATCTTGGGGACATCATTTACCGAGCTTTCGGTGCTTTCGGATACTTCGGAAATATTTTCGGACTCGACAGGCACATTTGTTTTTATTTCGGACTGACAGCCGACAATATATATTGAGGTTACAAGACAAAGAAAAGTTAATGTAAATTTTTTATTTTTCATAATGCTTCCCACGTTAATTTTTTTTGAATATATTATAAATGGGGAAAGCAGTTTTGTCAATAAATTTTGATTTTTCATACTTTTATTTGACGGTGAAAGTGCCGAATTTTGAATGGGGAAATTCTTTTACAGTAGTTTCGCCTGTGGCTTCATTTATCTCAATAGTGGTATACTGTCCTGCATATCCCACAGAACCCGGATTTATAAGTATAATGTTGCTCTCAAGTACAGTGAGCTGTTGATGGGTATGTCCGAAGACTGCTATATCGGCATTTTCCTGCTGACCGAGATATGTTATCTGCATGAGGCTTTCCTTTACCCTTTGGACATGACCGTGAGTTATGATGAATTTTTTTCCTCCGAGTGTAACAGTTATCAGATTAGCGAATTGACAGCACCAATCATTGTTTCCCTTGACACAGTAAAAGGTTTTGTCAGAGTGATTTTTTTGCAGGGCAGTGATGTCATTGTGACCGTCACCGCAGAATATGACGGCAGTTGCATCGGAGTGTTTTCGGAGAGCCTTTTCCATATTGAGATGATCACCGTGAGAATCCGAAAAAGCTATTATTTTCAAGTTTTTACCTCCTGACATAATTAAAAATATCTTTGCATACATTTAATAAAGGTGGTGAGGAAGAATGGATAAAATGGATAAGCAGGGTACGGAAAAGCTGTTTAATAAGCTGTCCCCCGAACAGCAGAAGCAGGTGCAGGATATCCTTTCCGACAAGGAAAAAACCAAGGAGATATTAAAGACTCCTCAAGCACAGGCTTTGATAAAAAAGCTCATGGGAGGAAATTAAATGGAAGACCTTTCCAATAAGATAAGTGAAATTTTAAGTGATCCCGAAATGATGGAACAGATAAAGGGGCTTGCGGGAATACTCGGACAGGGCAGTGAAAGCAGTCAGCCGAAGAAGCCCGAGCCGCAGAGCAATTCTCTTTCATCATTGAATATACCTGATCCGAATATGCTCGGAACGATGATGAAAATAGCACCGTTATTGCAGTCAATGGGCGGAGACGATGACAGCATAAGACTTCTCAAAGCCCTTAAGCCCTTTCTAAAGGAGGAACGCTCAAGAAGAATCGAAGGGGCAATAAAAATGCTCGGATTTATGAAAATACTTCCGCTGCTGAAAAGCTCGGGAATAAACTTGTTTTAAGTGAGGAATAAGGAGTGAGGAGTGGTGAGTTTTCTTGTTTTTAAAAGACTTAATGTAAAAATTGCTTCTCACTCTACACTCCACACTTCTCACTTTACGAAGGGCGGTGAGATCATATGACCGAGAGTGAAATGAAAAGAATGCAGCAGGAGGCTGTAAGACGGGCAGAGGAGATGCAGAACCGTGCAAGAGCCGTTCAGCAGCAAAGTCAGCCGTCCGATAATAAGCCTGAACCGCCTGCTGAAAGGATAAATCCGCCAATTGCCGAGAATATTCGTAAACCGCCCGAAATACAAAATGAAACGGGCGGTTTGTTTGAAACACTTATGAAAGATAAGGAGCGGACTCTTATACTTGGTCTGATATTGCTGTTGATGGACGAAAAGACGGATAACAGTCTTATAATAGCATTGATGTATCTATTGATTTAGTTTCTGACCTGACCATTGCCTTCAATGATGAATTTCATGGAAGTAAGCTCATTAAGTCCCATAGGACCTCTTGCATGGAGTTTTTGGGTAGATATGCCTATTTCTGCACCGAGTCCGAACATACCGCCGTCAGTGAAACGGGTTGAAACATTGACATAAACAGCGGCTGAATCAACGGATGCAGTGAATATATTTGCGTTGTTGTAATCGTTTGTGACAATACATTCACTGTGACCTGTTGAGTATTTGGCAATATGGGCAGTGGCTTCATCGAGTGATGAAACGACCTTGACGGCTAATATATAGTCACCGTACTCTGTTTCCCAGTCGCTTTCTTCGGCAGGGATAACACTGTCACCGAGTATTGCACGTGTTTTTTCACAGCCACGGAGTTCGACATTTTTTTCATCGAGCCTTGCCTTGATAACGGGCAGGGCTTTTTGTGCGATATTTTCATGAACGAGGATAGTCTCGATAGCATTGCATACGGAGGGACGTGAAGTTTTTGCATTGTAGATGATATCAGCCGCCATATTTATATCGGCACTTTCATCTACATATACATGACAGTTTCCTGCACCTGTTTCGATAACAGGCACCTTGGCATTTTTAACAACAGCCTGTATAAGTCCTTTTCCGCCTCGTGGGATGAGTACATCAAGATATTCTGTCAGCTCCATAAGTTCAATGGAGGACTGTCTTGAGGTATCCTCAATAAGCTGTACGGCATTTCTGTCAAGACCGACACTTTCAACAGCATTTTGCATTATGTAAGTAATACACTTGTTGGAGTTGATAGCTTCCTTTCCGCCACGGAGTATAACGGCATTTCCGCTTTTGAGACAGAGTACGGCAGCATCAGCCGTTACATTAGGTCTTGCCTCAAAGATTATTCCGATAACACCGAGAGGAACACGGACTTTTGTTATTTTCATACCGTTTGGTCTTGTACTTCCCGAAATAACCGTTCCGATAGGATCGGGCAGTGCAGCGACCTCAAGAACACCATCGGCAATACCGTCAATTCTTTTTTTGTCGAGCTTGAGTCTGTCGATAAGTGCAGCCGAAAGACCGTTTTCAATGCCGTTGTCAAGGTCGATCTTATTAGCCTCGATAATCTTGTCGGCATTTTCTCTCAAAGCCTTTGCAATGGCTTTAAGAGCATCATTTTTCTTTTCGCCTGCCGTAAGCAGACATCTTGATGCTGTTTTAGCTTTTGCCCCCATTTGTTCGATAACTGTCATTAAAAAAACCTCCAAAATTAGTTTTTTAGTTAGGAATTAGGAGTGAGGAGTGAGAAGTGAAATTGTCAGTTGCCAAGAGATTGTTTTGAAGTTTTGGTTATGGCAGATAAAATTTTTTGAATTTCCTTGCAGTCAGCCGACATTGAATCAAACTGCTTTTCGGTTATATATTCACTGCCTTTCAGCAATTCAAGCCAATATATAGTTTCGGATGTTTCTTTCAATGATATATACATTTTTGACAAAAAATCCTTTTTACTTATCCCAAATTCAGCTTCGGCAATATTCGCACCAATACTTGTACCTGAACGCAGAATTTGTTTTGATAAAACATATTCGTGCTTTTCATTGCAAAGATATTGATAAAGCTTTATTATCCTTAAAGCAAATTGCTTGCTTTTTTCAAAAACAATACTTTCCGCCATTATTACTTATCACTCCTCGTTCCTCACTTCTCACTTAAATGGTTCCTTCTTGTGCAACAAACATTGTTCCGATTTGTTCACCGTCAAGGAGTTTATAAATATTTTCGGGATTGTTTCCGCTCATTACACAGCAGTTTATCCCCGAACTTGTCGCCGCTGCAGCAGCAGTTATTTTTGTAGCCATGCCGCCTGTGCCTCTGTTTGAACCCGAACCGCCTGCCATTTCACGGATAGTGTCATCAATGTGAGTGACAACGGATATTTTTTTTGCATCGGGATCTTTACGTGGATCAGAGTCATACAGACCGTCAATATCGGTAAGTATAATAAGCAAATCGGCAGCGACAAGATCAGCGACTATTGCCGAGAGATTGTCATTGTCGCCGAAGTTGTCACCGATAAGTTCATCTACCGCAACAGTGTCATTTTCATTGACGATGGGGATTATGCCCATTTCGATGAGTGACTGGAAGGTATTAACGACATTTTGTCTTGAATGGTCATTTGTAACGACATTTTTTGTCAAAAGCACCTGTGCGACATGGTTGTTGTATTCACCAAAGAGCTTGTCATAAAGGAACATGAGTTCACATTGACCGACAGCGGCAAGAGCCTGTTTGTAACGGGTTTCTTTGGGGCGTTTTGCAATGTTGAGCTTGCCCATACCTACACCGATAGCCCCCGAGCTTACAAGTATTATCTGTTTGCCGGAATTGTGCAGGTCACTCAAAACCTTGCAGAGCTTTTCCATACGTCTTATATTGACCTTGCCGTTTTCGTAGGTCAGAGTAGATGTTCCTACCTTGACAACAATCCTTCTTGACTGAAAATTATTCATAGTATTTTCTTCTCCAATTCAGCTTTAAATTCCATAGAATATAATAACACAATTGAATCAAGCGGTCAACAGAAAAATCAATCACTGCCTGCTTTAAAATTATATATTGGCTTGATGACCTTTATTATGTCGGCGGTATCGGAAATATTGTCTACAATGTCAGTCATGCTCTTGTAAGCCATAGGACATTCATCAAGAGTTGACTGGCTGACAGAGGTTGTATAAATGCCCTGCATTTGTTTTTTAAATTCCGAAACGGTGAAGGACTGTTTTGCATTTGAACGGGACATCAGTCTTCCTGCACCGTGAGGAGCGGAGAAATTCCAGTCGGGATTTCCTTTTCCGATGCAGACCAATGAGCCGTCACGCATATTTATCGGGATAAGGAGCTTTTCATCCTTTTGAGCGGAAACAGAGCCTTTTCGGAGAATCATATTGTCGGTGTCAATGTAGTTGTGTGTTGTTGTGAATTGTTCTTCAACGTGCAGCTTCATTCCTCTGATTATCTCGTCCATCATAGCCTGACGGTTGAG
>CACXGJ010000046.1 GCA_902767125.1 uncultured Ruminococcus sp.
AAGACGAATATCATAATTTTTCTCTATGGGAATAATATGATGTACAGACAGGTCAGACGTTGTTATTTTTCTCTCAACGCAAAAACAGTATCGGCATATATATAAATCCCGTCTTTGTATTTCAGAACGCTTTTCTCGCCAAATACGGGTATTTCTGAACTTATCTGCAACGCTGTCACGTTTGTAATCTCTTGTATATTTATTTCTGTATTTCACCCGCTTCGGACAGACTTCATTGTATTCATGGGACTTTCCGCAATACACACAGCTTTTTCTCATATCATCACCCCACAAGCGCAAAAGCCCATTCCGATTAAGGAACAGGCTTTTTGCGAAAAAATTTTAAGAATGGAGGATATTTCATTTATCACAATACTATTTTATCACTTTTGATTACGCAATACCACGCAATCGGCAACCAATAAATCGTGAATGTATTTGTATATTTTGCACAGTTATTTCATGCCTGTTTCCTTCCTGAAGATTTGTAATGCCTGACCATGCCATACCTGAACAGTTCTCTCAGCTTTGTTCATGTTTTCAGCTATCTTGGAAAGACTTATGCCATTGACATATTTGTCGGTTAAAACAGCTATCAGCACAGGATTACACACAAGTTCAATGTTTGTATTGATTTCAGCAATCTTATCAATAAGCTCCAATTCCTTACGTTCAATAATATTTTCGAGTTCTATAATCTTGTCAACGATATTGGAATCTTTTGGACTTGATTTTACCTTATCGCCGAAGGTCGGTGATGAAAGGTTTGTTGCAGTATATCTGAGCTTTTGTAAAAGTCTTTTTTTAGATGCTATTTCCTGTTCTATTTTCTTTACCTGTGATAAATATTCCTTTGCAGTCAAAAATTTAACCTCTTTTCTTTCTTTGATTGCTTTACCATGTGACCGCTTTGTCTATTTCAGATTTCTGCTGTTGTTTGGACATTCGCAGATATATCATTGTTGTGTTCACGTTGGTGTGTCCGAGCAGATCAGCAAGTAAAGATATATTGCTGTTGCGTTTGAGGAATTCTATGGCAAACATATGTCTGAAGGCGTGTGCATGAAGATGATTTTTGGGAATATCGTATTTTTCAGAGCATGACTTCAGGAGATTGTAAACACCGCTTTTTGTTATTTGTTTGCCCGATTTGTTGAAACACAGAGGATCATTGTCCTTTAGATCTGATGTCCATTCCCTGAGCTGTGATTTCATGCTGTCGGGCAGATAAATACGTCTGACTTTGCCTTTTGTTTTCATATCGATATAGTCTTTCTGCAAATCTTTTTTCTTGAAACGCAGCACTTCAGATATTCTTGCACCTGTCTTTGCCAGTAAAACAACAATAATAGCAAAATATATCTTATTTTCCTTGACAAGCCCATCAAGAAGTCTTTCATATTCGTCAATGGTTATGACATCTTCAACTGAAAGTATTTTCTGTACCTTCACACGATTGAAGTCAATATTCAGCTTTTTGTATATGCAGTACTTTCCGATGGCAGACAGCCGCAGATTAACTGTATTTGGAGATTTTTCAAGCAGTAAAAGCTGCTTCCATGCAATGATGTTCTGTTTGCTGACTGTGTCGAAGTTTTCAGCAAAATTTTTGATTGAAAACATATAGCTGTTGCGGGTATTTTCTGACAGCTCCTCATCATAGAGATACTGTTCAAATCCATTGATATCTACCATTTTTTTCTCCAGACAAACTGAACATAATAGATATTATGTTCAGTAACAGCTTCAAGTCATTCATTTTGAGTCATCCTTTCCTGCTGCAAAGAGTGCCGCTGTAAAGAATCCTGCCACTGCACCGATTATGAGACCGCTAATGAATTCCATAATATCACCTCTCAAGACTTTAAAATATTGTCTGCTGTTTTTCCTTTTTCGATGCCAGACTGCAAACGGCTTTTGTTATTTTTAACAAGTATCTTTGTTCCGCACATCTCAAGGATACGCTCATATATTCTTTTGCGTTCCATGTCAGAAAACTTGAGCTGAGACGGGCCAAGATTTGATGTAATTATCAGCGGCTTCTTTGAAAGATATATTTCGTCTATGATATTGAAAGCAGTCTGAGTTATATTTTCAGTTCCAAGGTCATCAAGAACAATACATTTGAATTCGTTAAGTGATATTTCATAAGCCTCGCCCTTCATAGCTTTTACTCTGTTCTGAACAAGATTTGAAAGCGTGGATACAAGAACAGGTACTTCACGCTGTATGAGAGCATTGGCGATACAGCAGGCGTAAAACGTCTTTCCCTTGCTCGAATCACCGTAAAAAAGTATGCCGTTGTTAATGTCCTGCATTTCCTGAAAGTGCCTGACATAATTGCAACACAATTTTGTTATATCAGGATTACGCTGATCGTCTGCCGAAAATTTACATTCCCTGTATTTTGGGTAGGTCAGACCGTGTCTGATAAGATACTGTATTCTTCTTTGACGTTCCTGTTCTGCCAGCTCAAGACGATATTTTTCTTCTTTTTCACGTTCACACCTGCACTGAAGATTAACGATCAGCTTTTTGTTGTTTGCAAAGGGGATAATCTTTACTGCCTGTTTAGGTTCGTTGCATACACCGCAGTGAAGAAAATCGTCCTTTAAGTAATCACCGTCATTCCTGATAAGTGCTGCACGGCTGTTCAGTTCCATCAAAAAATCTGTAAACATTATTTCACCACTCCTCGTCATAATTTATTGATGGGGGTATATTGTTTTGCTGATTGGATATATTTTTGTTCCACCTGTCATTACCGTAGTTTCCCTCAAGTATCTTGACAAAATTTTCGGGCTTCATTATCCAGTCAAAGCTGCATCCGCCCCATGCACCATTCCTATAGGTCAGAAAATCTGATCTTTCTACACTTTCAAAAATTTCTTTGAAGTCAGGTTCAAACTGCTTGATGATATTTTTGATATGTCTTTTTCTGCTGTCGGTAATAATTGTCACCTTTTTGAGCGATACACATATCTCATTGAACAGATCAACGATTTGCCTGTAGTTTGGAGAAGGTGTGCGAGAGTCGGCGGAAGCCGACAGATTATCTGCTTTACTTTCATTTGCTTTACTTTGCTTTGCTTTACTTTGCTTTGTGGCATTCTCTGGGAGAGAATGAGCATCTTCTGATAGAGAATGATGAATTTCGGGTATTACAATGTAAGCCTTTGTTTCTTCCGAACTCAAAAGCCAATAATTTGCAGAAACCGTCCTTCCACTTTCAGAACGGTGTTCCACTGCGATCATAAAACGTTCCTGCATATTCTTATTCGTTAATATACTCTCCCTGTCAAATAGCCTGTTATCAAACAGCCCGATCTGCAAGCAGAGCGACACGACCTGTTTCACGGTCTCCGATTTTATGCCAGCCCCCATTCTACGAGCTGTAGTAGCAGCATTGGCATATGTCCAACGATAAAAATATCCGTCCGTTGCAAAGCCTTTCTGACAGAGATAAAAATATATTGCAAATCCTGTCCAGCCCTGTGCATCGATCAATTCATCGATTCTTGTGTCATCATCAAAGATGTGTACATCCCATCCTGCCCAGTCCAACCCCTTTTTAGGTTTTCCTGACATTGATAGTCCTCCATCCTGTGATATATTTCACTTATACCCCGAATTATCTTGAATTCGACCATTCAGGGTATAAAATGAAAAATGTTATTGAATTTTTACAAAAGCGTACACGCCTGTTTACTGATTTTCCTCAAAATCAAGGATGATCTTGGTTGCAACTGCAAGACCGAGTTTATAATCTTCCTCATAGTCATCGGTTTTTTCATATTCCTCGGCTATCAAACCAACAAGTCTTTCTTTTTCTGATTTCGTCAAAATTCTCGCCTCCTTCCATTAATGCTTCAGCTTGCGGACAATATCATAAATTGCCGCAATGCCGCTGTCACAGGCGATGTTGACACAGTCAATGCTACCGTCAATATGATCGATAACTGCGACATCATTTATTTTTCTGATTCGTACAACATCACTGCACTGACGTGTCAGTTTTAAAGTTTCCGCTAATTTTTCCAAAATACTATTGATATTTTCCGAATTATCGGTTATACTATTCTTACGATTGATTTCAGTTTCCCTTGTCGGTATTGGCGTACCGATAGGGGATATTTTTTTGCCGTCATTCATTGCTGTTCACCTCTGCGAGAGTTCTTTGGTACTCGAAGCTGTCGTAGTAATCGTCAAGAGGATTTCTGTTTTCCAATTCCTCCCAAATACAGCAAATTATAGCCCATACGAAAACCAACAACAGCAA
>CACXGJ010000047.1 GCA_902767125.1 uncultured Ruminococcus sp.
CCCAAGCCTGTTATTACAACTCTCCTCATTTATACCCTTCCTTTCTTATAGAGTGGAGTGTTGAGAGTGGAGAGTGAAGTTATTTTTATGCTGCCACATTCCCAAAATCCACTTTTTTTAATCATATAAAATCTTGTTTAAGCCAAAAGTTGAGATGCCGGACTGCTTCACTCTCAACACTTGAAACTTACATAGCCATTCCGCCGTCAACCTTGATGACTTCGCCTGTAATATAAGCGGCTTCGTCTGACGCAAGGAAAAGTGCTGTATTGGCGATGTCAGCGACTTGACCTGCCTTTTTCATTGGAATAGCCGCAATAGCTGCCTCCCTTGCCTTTTCGGGCATTGAGGCTGTCATATCTGTTGCGATGAATCCGGGAGCAATGGCATTTACGGTAACATTCCTTGAAGCAAGCTCCTTTGCAACTGATTTTGTCATGCCTATGATACCCGCCTTTGCACTTGCATAGTTTGACTGACCTGCATTTCCATTGATACCCACGACGGAAGCTATATTTATTATTCTTCCCCTGCGTTTTTTCATGAAGTGCTGATAGACACCCTTTGTCATATTGAAAGTACCCTTAAGGTTCACATTTATAACTTTATCAAAGTCTTCCTCTTTCATTGAGAGCATAAGACCATCTCTTATAATACCTGCATTATTTACGAGGATATGGATTTCGCCAAATTCTTGTATAATTTCTTCAATAATTGCCTTTGTTGCATTGAAGTCGGAAACGTCACATTCATAGCCTTTTACTTTTACACCGAGTTCAGCGAGTTCTTTTTCTGTCTGTGCGGCATTTTCATTGTCAAATATCTGAATGAATGCGATATTTGCACCCTGCTGTGCGAATTTCAACGCAATAGCTTTTCCTATTCCTCTTGAAGCACCTGTGATAACTGCGGTCTTGCCTGTAAGTTCAAACATAGTATTTCCCCGATACTCAAAGAGTATCAAGTCCCTCCTTATTTTCAATAT
Source organism: uncultured Ruminococcus sp. (assembly GCA_902767125.1). Classification (GTDB taxonomy): domain Bacteria; phylum Bacillota; class Clostridia; order Oscillospirales; family Acutalibacteraceae; genus UBA1213. The sequence goes on from CACXGJ010000047.1 coordinate 986, forward strand.
TTACAGCCTTTACATCTGCATTGATTTTTTTGATAAGACCTGTGAGTGTTTTGCCCACGCCTACCTCGATAAATGTATCAACGCCGTTTGAGATCATATTCTCAACGGACATCTGCCATTTTACAGGATGATTTACCTGTGCGGCAATGAGCATTTTATAGTCATCTTTATACGGTTCGGCCGTGCAGTTCGCATATATCGGGACAGTCGGCTCTGAAAGCTCTGTATCCTTAAGATATTCTGCCAAGCCGTCAGCCGCCGTATTCATGAACGGTGAATGGAATGCTCCGCTGACTGCCAATTTTACTGCCTTTCCTTTTACGGCTTTCACCTTTTCACAAAGCTCATCAATCTCATCCTGTGAAGCCGCTACAACTGTTTGTGCAGGACTGTTGTAATTGACGGGATATGCTTTTTCAAACCCTGAACAAATCTCCTCTACCTGTTCGGGAGAGATTTTCATGACTGCCGCCATAGCCCCCGGATTTTCCTTTGCAGCTTTGTCCATCAATTCAGCTCTTTTGCATACAAGCTTGAAAGCGTCTTCATAGGGAAGCATACCTGCAAATGCTATTGCGGCAATTTCGCCCAACGAAAATCCTGCCACACAGTCTATTTTTACACCCTTTTCGGCAACTGCCGCAGCCGCTGCCAAATCTGTTATAAATACACAAGGCTGTGTATTTATCGTCACTGATAATTCTTCCTTTGTACCCTCAAAGCACTGCTTTACAGTACCGGGTCTGATACTCTCCGCCATATCGAATACAGCCCTTGCCGCAGGGGAATTTTCATACAAATCCTTACCCATGCCCGTATATTGGGCTCCCTGTCCGGAAAAAACCAACGCTGTTGCCATATTCTAAAACCCTCCTAAAATCATTCTTTACTCCATCTTATAACACAGCTGCCTGTTGTAAGTCCTGCACCGAATGCACACATTGCAATTATATCGCCTTTTTTGATGAAGCCCGAACGGTTTGCCTCGTCAAGTGCCATCGGAACACTGCCTGATGAGGTATTGCCGTAGTGCATTACATTGCAGAAGAATCTTTCTCTCGGAATGTCAAGAATTTTTGCGGATGTGTTTATGATTCTTATATTTGCCTGATGAGGTATCACACAGTCAACATCTTTCATTTCAAGTCCTGCATCTGCAACGGCTTTTTTGATACCCGTTGACATTGCATTGACGGCAAATTTATATACCTCATTTCCCTCCATGTGAAGCACTGCTCTTTGTTCCTCATGCTCATAGAAGGGTGATGAATTTGTACCGTGAGGTATGCGGAGAACTTTGTCATTTCCGACAGCAGTGAGATTTATTGCAAGAAGGTCATCTCCCTCTCCGAGAACTGCCGCTGCACCGCCGTCACCGAACAGAACACAAGTACCTCTGTCCTGCCAGTCGATTATGTTTGACAGGTTATCCATTGAAACCACAAGGACATACTTTACTTTTTTTCTTACGAAATAGCCGTCTGCTATATCAAGGGCATATATGAATCCGGAACAGGCGGCATTTACATCAAATGCAGGACAGGTCGCTCCGATCTCCTTCTGAATGACACAAGCCTGTGATGGTGTGATGTTTTCCCCACGCATTGTCGAACAGATTATCAGGTCAAGCTGTTCGGGCTTTACACCTGCATTTTCAAGGGCATCATTAGCCGCTCTCACCGTCAGTTCGGTGAGTGTTTCATTCTTACATATATGTCTTTCTTTAATGCCTGTTCTTGTCGTTATCCATTCGTCATTTGTCTCAACCATCGTTGACAATTCATCATTTGTCAGAACATATTCCGGAACTGCCTTACCCGTTCCCAAAATAGTAAAACTCATCAAAAAAGCCTCCTAAAAAAATATAAATATATATAATCTCAAATTATTAAGTGCTTTCGTA
>CACXGJ010000048.1 GCA_902767125.1 uncultured Ruminococcus sp.
ACTCAACCACTGCATCATTTTCAGCCTCAAGCTTTTCAACATATACAACATCACCGTTAGCGACCTTGTACTGTTTACCGCCTGTTTGGATAATTGCGTACATTTTTTGCACCTACCTGTCAATTCAAGCTCGCTGCCGTAGGCGTGACCTTTCGGTCATCTTTCACACAAGCCCACAGTATGCGGCTCTTTTATCATACCACATCAAAACCCGACTTGTCAAGCAATTTTTCGGCAAAAAATCAGGGCAAAAAATATTTTTTCTGCCCTGATGAGATTCATTTCAATTTTCCTTTATTGTTATAATAATCATAATCGGATACATCAAGATGCTTGTCCTTTTCGAGATTGTTGTCATCTCTTTTGAACATTCCGCTTCCTGCTGTATAGTCATGGTTTGCATTTCTGACCTTTGCGACACCTGTGCCAACAATTACGACCACAAGTATCAGCCAGCCCCACCACGGTATCATGATACATCACCCCTGTATGATCAGTCATATTTCTCAAAGAACTTCATTATCTCCTTGAAGGAGCTTTCGGTAAGCTCGTCAGTCGAATTATAGTGAAGCAGAAGACTTCCGTCATCTTCGGGATCACGGAGATTTTCGGGTATTTTGAAATTTACCTTTGATATATATTCATCCCAGTTTTCAAGCTTCCATACATCCCTGTCGGAATTTCTCTTTATCATACGCTGATGGCAGACTTCAGGATCTGTAACTATCCATATTACCGTCAGTTTGGCACCGTAATCCTTGAGTTTTTCACGAAGCCCTGCTATGTATTCATCATCTCTTATTTCCTGGGTAAAAGGAGCATTCACCATCACAAGATTCTCATATTTCAAAGCCTCGAATGCCAGATCCATTATCACATCATATTCGTAGTCACGGACCTGTTTCTGAAAAAATTCCGAACTTCTGTTATACGGCTCGCCCGCAACAGCAAACACCTGTTTTGAAAGGGGTATGAGAGTATCCTTATCGAGATATACGATATGCTTTATCTCTGTTGCAAGTCTTCTTGAAAGCTTGGTTTTTCCGCAGGCAGGCGGTGATGTTACGAATATCATTCTCTTTTCCATTAGTTAAAAACTCCCTTAAAATAAAATCAACATAAAATATCCGAATTTAACGGACTAAAAAATAATTTACTGAACTTGCAATTATCATAACATATTTATGCAAAAAAATCCATATATTTTTATAAAAAATTTTCTTTAATCCGCATTTGCTTTTGCAATGTCATCTATCTGTTCTCTTATACGAAGAAAAGCATCCGTAACTATCGGATCAAATTTTTTACCACGCTGTTGTCTTATATTTTCAAAGACCTCTGACGTGGGCATTGCGGATTTATAAACTCTTTTCGCCGAAAGTGCATCAAAATAATCAGCTATCGTCATTATCCTTGCACACAACGGTATTGCATCTCCCTCTATGCCATAGGGATAACCCGAACCGTCCCAACATTCATGATGATACAATGCAACCCACTTTGCCACCTTGAGAAATTCCTCATCCTCTATATCCGACATAGCTTTTTCTATAATAGCCTTGCCGTTTACCGTATGATTTTTTATGGTTTCAAATTCTTCTTTTGTAAGCCTTCCGGGTTTTTGGAGGATTGCATCAGGCACTGTTATCTTTCCTATATCATGCAACGGTGCGGATATCATTGTATCATGCATATATCTTTCTGTCAGTATATCATCATAGTCCCCGTTTCTTTTCAGCTCATTCACAAGTGCTACAACATAATCTGTTGTTCTTTTGACGTGCTTGCCCGTACTGCCGTCACGGGCTTCTATTATATTCGCAAAGCTGATTATGATCTGATTTTGCATCCTCTCTATGGCAGCTATCTTTTCATCAACGCTTATATCAAGCTCACTTCTTTTATTATCCACCGAAGAAAATATTCTTGCCGTATAAACAGCCGTAACTATAAAGCTTATCGTCACATTGATTATGAGAAGACCGACATTTACTGCATAAGGCAGACTGTACAGAGGATTCTTGTTATTAAAATATACGACGAGCCATATAAATGTGACAGAGGCTACAAATATTATCACATTACGGACATATTTCATAAGCCTGCCCTTGTTTCCGATAAGTGCTGTCATAAATATAAGAGGTATCATAAGATACTGAAAGCCCGATTGCAGTCCGAAAAGATTGACACTGCATATCTGATGGAGAAAAAGCTCCAGCACCATAAATAATATACATGAAAGCCATGAGCCTTTGAAGTATTTCAGCATGATGACAAAGACTGCATATAATACAACGCTTATTATCTCAAACGCCTGCATTGTGGTTATTTGGAAATATGAAAATACAAGCAGATATATCGCATGGAGTACAAGGCATATCAGAAAAAACATATTCAGCGGAGCAGTAAATGATGCAAACGCCGCATAATCCTTATCATCGTTATAAGCAGGCGTTCCTACAAAAAAATCTACGACCTTATTTTTTTTATTAATATCCATATATAAGAACACATCTTTCTAATTTCAAATTTATGGTAATATTATAATATATTTTTTCAGATTTAGCAATATAATTTTGTATTATATCAATAGATTTTTTATATTTCAGGGTGATATCACTATGTATGCTTCTTTGAGATTGAATAAACTCCTGACACTTTTCGCTGTCATAGCGGCAGCTTCCATAATATGTTATGCGATAGTCTTGAGACAGGATTCTCCTGCCGCCATCCAGATACAGCCTGTCAGGATCGCTGTTATCATGTATCATGGTCTTATTGATGACAGCTCAAAGCAAAACAAATATTTCATTGATCCGAAGTATTTTGAAGAAGACCTGAAATATCTCAATGAAAACGGATTCCATACAATTTTTGCAAGCGACCTTATAAGTCACTTTGAAAAAAATACTCCCCTGCCCGAAAAGCCCGTTTTACTGACATTTGATGACGGATATTACAATAATTACACATTAGCCTATCCTCTGCTGAAAAAATACAACTGCAAAGCCGTAATATCCCCGATAGGACATCCTGCCGATGAAGCAGTCAATGAAAGCAAGCAAAACCCTTTTTACTCTCAATGCACATGGAAACAACTTAAAGAAATGTCCGATTCAGGTCTTGTTGAAATACAAAATCACACCTATGATCTCCATCACATTGATAACGGACGAAACGGAGCTAAAAATAATCCAAATGAAAATTTCAATGAATACAAAAAAATGCTTTCGGATGACCTGATGAAATTCAATAAGAGAATGTTCGAGGAGACAGGAAAATATCCCGAAAGTATTGTATTTCCATTCGGTGCAAGGAGCAAGCAGACCATTGAGATAGTAAGATCACTCGGCTTCAAGGCTGCCTTTGACTGTGAGGAAAAAATAAATATCCTTTCATCCTCACAAGATCTGTTTTACATCCACCGATTTTTAAGACCAAATAATATGTCATCAAAAGACTTCTTCGAGAATACAATTTTTATCAGTGAGAAATAAAAAACACTCCTCACTTCTAACTTGATTTCAGGGAGGAATCTTTATGCCAAGCGTATTTTTAAGCCCGTCTACCCAAGAATACAACCCATATATTGACGGAGGAAACGAAGAATATTACATGAATATCATAACCGATGCACTCATTCCCTATCTTGAGGCATCAGGAATAGAGTATGAAAGAAATGATCCCTCAAAAACCTTTGCAAATTCCGTGAGACTCTCAAATGCAGGAAATTTTGATCTGCATCTTGCACTCCACTCAAATGCCGCTCCTCCGCAAAATTCAGGCAAATTTACGGGCAGTCAGGTATATTACTATACCGACAGCGTTCAGGGGAAAAAAGCTGCCGATATTTTTGCAAATAACCTCAAGGAAATATACTATAATCCCCAAAATGTAAAAACAGTCCCCACAAAAACTTTGGGCGAACTCAACCGTACAAAATCACCTGCAATTCTCATTGAACTTGCCTATCATGATAATCCCGATGATGCAGAATGGATTCGTGACAATATCGGCACCATCGCCCAAAATCTCTCTGTGTCAATAAGCGACTTCCTCGGCATCGCAGAAAACTCTCCCTCACCAATGCAAACAGCCACTGTCAGAACTCAAAGCTCCAATCTCAATCTCCGTGCAGAGCCTTCTCAAAATTCCCGCATAATCGCCCGTATACCAAACGGCTCAAAAATACAGATCCTCGGCAATGACGGGAAATGGTATCTCACTTTATGGAACGGCTCACAGGGATATGTTTCAGGCGATTATCTTGAATTTTGAATCAAAAGAAATTACAAGAATCTATTTACAAAAACAAAAAATTATGATATATTATATTAATAATTAAGAACAGTTATCGTTTTGGAGGTGAAGATAATGCAGTGCAAACGGAATTTCAGTGCGAAAAGAGAGGCTATTTACAGGACACTTTCATCGACCGACTCTCATCCCACAGCCGAATGGATATATGAAAAGCTTAAAGTTCAGATACCTGACTTGAGTCTCGGAACAGTCTACAGAAATTTATCCGTCTTCAAGGAAGCAGGACTCATAAAGTCTGTCGGTGTCATCAACGGGCATGAGCGTTTTGACTGGGACACCTCTCAACATTCACATTTCGTATGCAGCTGCTGCTTCAGGATAATCGACATCCCAAAATCAAGGATGTTCATTGACCAAAACACATTGAGCCATCTCGAAAATGAATGTGATGTGCATATCCAAGGTCACAGCATTACTTTTTACGGCTTGTGCGGTGACTGTTCAAAAAATTCCATTGAATCGGAGGATAACTAAAATGAAAAAATTTGTCTGTTCAGTATGCGGCTATGTTTATGAAGGTACAGAAGCTCCCGAAAAATGCCCTGTCTGTAAGGCTCCAAAAGAAAAATTCAACGAACTGAAGGCTGATATGGCTTTCGCAACAGTTCACTCTGTAGGCGTTGCAAAGGACGCTGCAAAGACCGTTACACCCGAATATTACGAAGAACTTCACGCTGACTTGGTTTCAAACTTCAACGGTGAATGTGCGGAAGTAGGTATGTATCTTGCTATGGCAAGACAGGCTGACCGTGAGGGTTATCCCGAAATCGCTGCCGCTTTCACAAAG
>CACXGJ010000049.1 GCA_902767125.1 uncultured Ruminococcus sp.
ATCTGTCTGAAAGCAAGACGACCGATACGACCGAAACCATTAATAGCAACTTTAACTGACATGGGGAATTACCTCCTAATATTTTTTACTTTATATATTTTAATATATTTTGAGAAAAATTACAAGGCATTTATGCAAATTTTAACAAAAAATTTTCAAAATTTTTCATCTTATCTTACTGCCTGCCGAAATTCCGTCAACGAATATTACTTTTACATCTTCTCCGTCTTCGGCGGCAAGTATCATTCCCTGACTCTCAACACCGCAAAGTACAGCAGGCTTTAAGTTTGCAACAAGAATGATTTTCTTTCCGACAAGTTCATCCGGCTTGTAGTATTTTGCGATACCGCTTGCAACTGTCCTTTCGCCGAAACCGTCATTGAGAGTGAGTTTAAGGAGTTTTTTGGCTTTTTTGACAGGCTCACAAGCTGTTATTTCGGCTACACGCAATTCCACCTTTGCAAAATCGTCTATGCCGATAAGTGCAACATTTTCGGGCTTTTCGGGTTTTACTTCGGGCTTGGGTTCTTCTTTCTTTGAACCGATAAGTTCGTTGAGTTCGTCAATTTCCTTTTTAACGTCAATGCGTGGGAATATTATATTTCCCTTGTGAATGGTGACATTTTTCGGAAGCTTGCCGAAAGTGGCTGTACTTTCATAAGTCACATCATCTGAATTTGCCCCTATCTGTTCCCATACTGTCGGCATAGTCGTTGGCATGAATGCGGAAAGGAGAGTCGATACAATTCTTATTGTTTCCAAAAGATTGTAAAGTACACAAGCTAAACGAGGTTTTTTAGCTTCGTCCTTTGCGAGTATCCAAGGAGCAGTCTCGTCAATGTACTTGTTTGCACGGGATACTACCTTGAATATTTCCGCAAGTGCATTGTTAAGCTGTGTTTTGTCGATAAATTCGTCTACGCTGTCAACGAGAGCCGTTGCCTGTGCAATGAGGTCGTCATCAAATTCTCCGCTTTCCCGGATTTCGGGGAGAGTTCCGCCGAAATACTTGTCGACCATTGCAACAGTTCTTGAAACGAGATTTCCGAGACCGTTTGCAAGGTCTGTATTGATACGATTTATCATAATTTCATTAGAGAATGAACTGTCAGAACCGAGAGCCATTTCACGCATGATATGATAACGGATAGCGTCTGCACCGTATCTTTCACCCAATATGAAAGGGTCTACTATATTTCCGAGAGATTTGCTCATTTTCTGACCATCGAATGTTATCCAGCCGTGTACGGCGAGATGTTTTGGCAAAGGCAGGTCAAGAGCCATAAGCATAGCAGGCCATATAATGGCATGGAAACGCATGATGTCCTTTGCGACCATGTGGACATCGGCAGGCCAGAATTTGTCATAGTCGTTGTAAGCGTCATTGTCATAGCCGAGAGCGGTGATATAGTTTGAAAGAGCGTCTATCCATACATAGACAACATGATTAGTGTCGAATGTAACGGGTATACCCCACTTGAAACTTGTTCTTGAAACACAAAGGTCTTCAAGTCCTGGCTTGATGAAATTGTTGACCAATTCCAAAGCACGGGTTTTAGGCTGAAGATAATCCGTTTCGGTAAGGAGTTTTTCTATCCTGTCGGCGAAGGGTGACATTTTGAAGAAATAGGCTTCTTCCTTTGCCTCAACGACATCTCTGCCACAGTCGGGGCATTTGCCGTCCTTGAGTTGTGAATCCGTCCAGAAGCTCTCGCAGGGGGTGCAGTATTTGCCCTTGTATTCGCCCTTGTAGATATATCCTCTGTCATAGAGGTCTTTGAATATTTTCTGTACGGCAGTCACATGATAATCATCGGTTGTGCGGATATATCTGTCATAGCTGATATTCATATATTTCCAGAGCTTCTTGAATATTTCGACTATCTCATCAACATACTGCTTGGGAGTAACACCCTTTTCGGCAGCTTTTTGTTCGATCTTCAGACCATGTTCGTCGGTGCCTGTCAGGAACATCACATCATAGCCCTGCATACGTCTGTATCGTGCGATAGAATCGCAGGCTGTTGTTGTATAGCAATGACCGATATGCGGATTGCCTGACGGATAATAGATAGGTGTAGTAATATAATACTTTTCACCGTTATGCTTTTGCATAAACATTCCTCCAATTCCTTGATAATATGTC
>CACXGJ010000050.1 GCA_902767125.1 uncultured Ruminococcus sp.
CAGTGTCGGATTTTATAACAGCCTGATAATTCAACATCAGATATAAAGGAAATTCTATCTGCTCAATGTTTTAGGTCATGGGTATAATGTTACACAATTTTTTATTTGGAGATGATAAACTTGCAGAACGAAGATTTGAAAATCATTCAGGAATTAAGCAATTTATGTATGCAAAACGGAACTATTGACAAGGAGCTTTATATAAAGCATGACGTTAAACGGGGACTGCGTGACATTAACGGAAAAGGAGTTCGTGCAGGTTTAACGGAAATTTCCGAGATATGCTCGAACAAAATCGTTGACGGTCAGACTGTTCCGTGTGACGGAAAACTCTATTACAGGGGCATTGACGTTGAAGATATTGTAAAGGGATTTATACATGATGACAGATTCGGCTTTGAGGAGGTCGTATATCTTCTTCTGTTCGGTAATCTTCCAAATATCGGTCAGCTCAAGCAGTTGAATGAGCTTCTTGCAAAATACCGCCATTTGCCGCATTATTTTACCCGTGACGTTATACTCAAGGCACCGAGTAATGATATGATGAATGCTCTTGCAAGGAGTGTACTGACACTCTATTCATACGATCAGAATCCCGACGACACATCCTTGCCGAATGTTTTACGACAGTGCCTTCAGCTTATCGCACAGTTCCCTGTGATATCGGTATACGGCTATCAGGCATTCAACCATTACAGACGAAACAAGAGTCTTATAATACATCCGCCGCAGCCTGAACTTTCAACGGCTGAAAATATATTGTATATGCTCCGTGCGGATTCAAAATACACTAAACTTGAAGCAAAGCTCCTTGATATGTCGCTTGTTCTCCACGCCGAACACGGCGGCGGCAACAACTCCAGCTTTACTACCCATGTTGTCACATCATCAGGTACCGATACCTATTCTGCAATAGCTGCGGCTCTGGGTTCTCTCAAGGGACCGAAGCATGGCGGTGCAAATATAAAAGTAGTAAAGATGTTTGAGGATATGAAAAAGAATGTTTCGGACTATTCAGATGAAGACGAGGTACGTGAATATCTCATAAAGCTCCTTCACGGTGAGGCTTTTGACAAGGCAGGTCTTATATATGGCATGGGACACGCCGTATATTCCATTTCAGATCCGAGAGCAAGAGTATTCAAGGGCTTTGTCGAAAAGCTCTCTGAAGAAAAGGGCAGAATGGAAGAATTTAAATTATATTCAATGGTCGAAAGGCTCGCTCCCGAGGTCATTGCAAAGGAAAGACGCATATATAAGGGTGTCAGTGCAAATGTCGATTTTTACAGCGGATTTGTATACAGTATGCTTGATCTGCCGCAGAAGCTGTTTACACCGCTCTTTGCAATAGCGAGGATCGCAGGCTGGTCGGCTCACCGAATGGAAGAACTTGTAAATCAGAATAAAATAATCCGTCCTGCATATATAAATGTACATGAACGCACACCTTATATAGATATATCCAAAAGATAAAAATTTTCCACGCTGATAGTATTTCAGCGTGGAATTTTTTATTGATTTTTCAATGAAACAATACAGGTCAGTACAAAGGCAGTCATAAATAATAATATACAGAATATCATTTCAATGCCTGACGGTATTCCCGGAAATATATCATAGACTGATGCCATAACAAAGCCTGTTATTGACATAAAGGTCTGTGACGGAAATCTGTTCATGGCCTTTTCGAGTAGCCTTGTGCATAAAAATACTCCTGCCAATACTCCTCCTCCGAGTATGGATATATAGACTAAATTCATATCCGATACAGCCCCCAGAACAGTCTCATACATTCCGAGGATAAGTAATATGTGTGAGGTGCTTATTCCGGGCAGTATCAATGCCAATGCTATTATTATCCCGCACAGGAAAAGCATGATATATCCGCCTGCACTGTCGGGAATGACAGACAGCTCCGATCTCGGCAGAAAATTTATTGCCAATGCAAGTAAAACTCCCACAAGCACAAATAAAACATTATAAATATTTTTCATACTTATATCAGCTTTTTTTATCATCAAAGGAATACTTCCGAATATTGCTCCGATAAAAAAATACATCATCAAAAAATGATATTCATTTGTCAGAAACAAAATAGCCTTTGAGAATAACAATATCCCGACAACTCCTCCGAGTGCGACCTGAATAAGAAAAAATATATTTTTTCCGAAATCCTTCAGGATATCGCTCACTGCTTTTATGAGACGGTCATAAATGCCTATGATAATTGCGGTAGTGCCTCCGCTCACTCCGGGGATAAGCATTGATGAGCCTATTATCACTCCCGAAAATACATTTTTTATAATATTGTGCATAAACTCCTCCATATATAAAGCCTTGATCAATTCTATGAAGAAATATAAATAATTTATTCATTGAAAATGGGATAATTTGTGAATAATATATATATAGACAAAATCTTTTAAATATGCTATGATAATAAATTGATAAAAAGGATTTGCGGAAAGGTGTCGTTGGGAATTGGATAGTGTACTTATTGTATCTTCCGATAAAAAAAGCACTGAATACTTGTATGACCTGTTGAGAGACGAGCAGTTGAGTATTATTGAAAGTGCCGAAAATGTTTCTGACATTCACAGAGAATATGACCTCGTGATAATCGACACATCTCTTGAAACAGATTTCGGCATAAAAACAGCAGTTGATGTATCTGAAAGCACGGGTGCAGATGTGATACTTGCCGTGCCGAAAGAATTTGAAATGGAACTTGAAAGCAAATCCGAAACATACGGTATTTTTATCATAGCTAAACCGATTGATAAAAATATACTGAAAAAATCATTGCATTTTTTGAGGGCGATACGTCACAAACTTGGGGGAGTTCAAAAGGAAAATGTCAAACTCAAAAAACAAATCGACAATATCCGTTTGATAAACCGTGCAAAATATATTCTTATGGAATATCTTTCCATGACAGAGCCTCAGGCTCACAGGTATCTTGAAAAACAGGCGATGGATCTTCGTATCACAAAAGCCGAGGTTGCAAAACGTCTTTTGAGTACCTACGAAAACTGAAATTCAATCAGCAATCAGCAATCAGCAATGGGCAATGAATTTATGCGGAAGCATATTTCACCGTAAAAATTTGGTTGCTTGCTGTTGGTTGTGACTTGCTGATTGTATCAAATATCGCAAACGGCAAATTGCTGATTGCTAATTGACTTAAAGGAAAGGATTGGTCGAAAATTATGGAAAAAAAAGCCTATCTTATTTTGGAAAACGGTGATATTTACGAGGGCTTTGCATTCGGGGCAGAGAAAGAAATCGTCGGAGAGCTTGTTTTTACAACAGGCATGGGCGGCTATCTCGAAACCATCACAGACCCCAGCTTTTACGGACAGCTTGTCTGCCAGACATTCCCGCTTCTCGGAGACTATGGTGTTATCCCGTCCGATTTTGAAAGCAGAAAGCCGTTTCTTAAGGCGTATATCGTCAGAGAGTGGTGTGACAAGCCATCCAATTTCCGCAGTGAGGGTATTATCGACACCTACCTGAAAGAAAACGGTATACCGGGTATATTCGGTATAGATACCCGTTGTCTTACAAAGACTGTCAGAGAATACGGTGTAATGAATGCCAAGCTGACATACACAAAAACCGACAGATCAGATGCAGAAGCTCTCAAGGACTTTAAGATAACAGGTGCTGTAAAAGCTGTTATGACAGATAAAGTTGAAGTCTTTGAAGCTGAAAATGCTAAATATAATGTAGTTATGATGGATTTCGGTGCAAAGTACAACATCCGCAGAGAGCTTGTAAAGCGTGGATGCAATGTAACGGTAGTACCCGGAGATACATCTGCCGAGGATATAAAAGCTATGAATCCCGATGGACTGATGCTTTCAAACGGTCCCGGCGATCCGCAGGACAATCCCGAAATTATCGAACAGCTTGCAATTTTGAGCAAGGAAAAAATACCTACTTTCGGTATATGTCTCGGACATCAGCTCTTTGCAGCCGCACAGGGCATTAAAACAAGAAAACTCAAATACGGTCACAGAGGCGAAAATCAGCCTGCTGTCGATACCAAAACAGGTCGTGTCTACATCACAAGCCAAAATCACGGATATGAGGTTCTTATGGACTCCTTCCCCGAAAATGCTTATGCAAGCTTCATAAATGCAAATGACGGTACCTGCGAGGGCATCACCTATACCGATATGCCTGCATTTACCGTGCAGTTCCATCCCGAAGCCTGCGGAGGTCCGCTTGATACCAATTTCCTTTTTGACAAATTTATAGAGATGATGGAGGAAAATAAAAATGCCTAAAGATAAAAATATAAAAAGAGTTCTCGTTATCGGTTCAGGTCCTATCGTTATCGGACAGGCTGCCGAATTTGACTA
>CACXGJ010000051.1 GCA_902767125.1 uncultured Ruminococcus sp.
AGTAAAAGGAGAGCCTCGAATGGAACAGCAGATAATGATAACAGGTGATGAAAAAAAGAATATTTTTGCCAAAATATGGGATTGTATCATGCAGATTCCAAGAGAACACAGGGGGTTCGGCAAACAGATACTCATACTTGCCAAAAATGATTTAATAAAGACGTATAAAGGAGCAATCATAGGACCGTTCTGGGCTATCATGAAGCCATTGTTTCAGCTTTTTGTGTATTGGTTTGCATTCACGATAGGAATGAACGGTGAGCCGAGAGGTCCTGTATATGATAAAATACCATATTTTGTATTTATCATGGCAGGATTTTTACCTTGGTGTTTTATGAGTGACTGTGTATCGAGAGGTTCAAAATGTATCCGTGACAACAGGCAGTTTGTCAATAAAATATCCTTTCCCGTGTCGGCAATAACAACTTATACTACTTTATCAAAGTTCTATATCCATATATTCCTGTTTGCTTGTGCGTATATATATATGCTGATAGCAGGAAATTTTGGTAATTCGGCAGGCTGGATATTTACTCCGAATGTGTACCACTTGCAGATAATCGGATATTCGATTGTTATGTTCATATTTTATTGGGCATTGACATGGTCGATAGCTCCGATGAGTGCGTTCAGCAAGGATTTCGACAGCTTTATTGCAACTATCATGTCGGGACTGTTCTGGGTATCGGGAGTATGCTTCGATTCATATCACATCAAAAATGATATTATCAAAAAAATACTCATGTTCAATCCGATGACCTATTTCTGCAACGGCTACAGGAAGGCTCTTATATACGATCAGTGGTTCTATGAAGGATATTACCGTCCCGATTATGAGAATATGATTTTTGTATGTGAATTTGTACTCGTTATTATATTGGGCATCATAAATTACAATCGTTTGAGAAAGCGTTTGCCCGATGTACTGTAAAAGTGAGGAGTTAGAAGTGAGGAGTGAGAAGTTTATTCTTACTTTCTTGACGGTGGATTTATTATGGAAGAAACTTTTTTTCAGAAATTGCAAAGAGTAAAGATAGGAGATATAGGGCATATATTTTTATTTTTGCTTGCAGTGCCTGTGGCACTTGTGTACAGGCTGTTCAGAAAAGATATGTGGCTTGTGTGTGATAACATGAATGAGGCAAGAGACAACGGCTATTGGCTGTATAGATATGTCCGTGAAGCATATCCCGAACAGGATATTGTCTATGCAATAAGCAGAAAATCAAATGATTTTCTGCGTGTGAAAGATTTGGGTAAGACCGTTAATTACGGCAGTTATCTTCATTGGGTGTTGTATCTGACGGCAAAGAAGAATATAAGCTCTCAAAAGGGCGGTAAGCCGAATGCAGCGGTATGTTATTTTCTCGAAGTCAACGGGATACTGAAAAATACGAGGGTGTTTTTACAGCACGGTGTCATAAAGGATGATATGCCGTGGCTGTATTATGAAAATACCAAGATGAAGATGTTTGTATGCAGTACCTTCAGGGAATGGGAATTTGTTTCGGAAACATATCATTATCCCGACGGATATGTCAGAGAATTGGGCTTGTGCCGTTTTGACGGACTGCATGATTTTGAGATAAAGCCGAAGCAGATTCTTTTAATGCCTACATGGAGAAGCTGGATAGCGACTCCTACATCAGCTTCCTATGAAATAGAGGATGTTTCGGAATTTGAAAATACAGAGTATTTCAAGGCATGGAATGAATTTCTTAACAGTGAGAGGTTGGCGGACATTCTCGAAAAGAATGATTTGAAATTGATATTCTATCCTCACCGTGATATGCAGATATTTCTTGATAAATTCGGTATAAGGTCTGACAGGATAATAACAGCAAAATTTCCCGAATATGACGTTCAGGAATTATTAAAGGAATCAGCGTATCTGATAACGGATTTTTCAAGCATAGCAATGGACTTCGCATATATGAAAAAAAGACTGCTGTATTATCAGTTTGATTATGAGGATTTCAGGAAAGGTCAATATGGAGAGGGCTATTTCAGCTATCAAGATGACGGCTTCGGAAAGGTATGCTATACTCTTGAAACGGCTTTGGATGAGATAGAAAATGCAGTCGGTGAAAATTTTATGAATGAGGAAATTTATCTGAAAAGGCATGATGAATTTTTTGATTTATTTGACAAGAATAATTGCGAGAGAAATTATCAGGCAATAAAGGGGTTGAAATGAGTGGATATAGATTTTGTCATAGCATGGGTTGATGGCAATGATGAGAAATGGCTTGCCGAAAAATCAAGGTATTCACCGTCATCAATGGCAGACAGTGCAACGGCTGTTCGTTTCAGGGACTGGAATAATTTGCAGTATTGGTTCAGGGGTATTGAAAAATTCGCTCCGTGGGTACATAAAATTTATTTTATCACATGGGGACATCTTCCGAAATGGCTCGATACTTCAAATCCGAAGCTTGAAATAGTAAACCATAAGGATTATATCCCTGAAAAATATCTTCCTACATTCAATTCCCATACGATAGAGCTGAATATGAACAGGATAAAGGGACTGTCGGAGCATTTTGTCTATTTCAATGACGATATGTTCATAACAAAGCCTGTTGATGAAGCGGACTTTTTCAGGAATGACAAGCCTTGTGATACCTTCGGTCTTAACTGTATATACTTCGGTCATGACAGTGCAGGACATTTCAACGGCTCCAATATGGAAATAATAAATACCGAATTTAAGGACATGAAAAAAACTATCATGAAAAGGGATTTTTCAAAATGGTTCAGCATGAAAAACGGTTTCAGGAAAGTTGTCAAAACATCTTTGCTTGTTCCTTGGGAGTGGTTTCCGGGATTTCAGTATGACCATCTGCCGTCAAGCTTTTGCAAATCGACTCTTGATGAAGTATGGGAAAAATATTATGATATTCTTGATAAGACCTGCTGTGACAAATTCAGAAAGGAATATCATGTCAATCAGTGGCTGTTTAAATATTGGCAGTTCTGCAAGGGGAATTATGAAGTCCGTTCCGATAAGTTCGGGGAATGTTTTCATATTACAGAGGATAACTTTAACAGATTGTGCAACGCTCTTGTTGATCAGAAATATAAGATGGTATGTATAAACGATACACCGAGAACGCTTGACTTTGAAACAAAAAAGGATGTAGTCAGGGAATGCTTTGAAAGGATACTGCCTGAAAAATCTGCATTTGAAAAGGGATGAATATGAATAAGAATTATTTTTTGATATCGGTAGTCATGCCGATATATAATACTGAAAAATTTCTTAAGGAGTCTGTTGACTCTGTTATCGAACAGACAATTG
>CACXGJ010000052.1 GCA_902767125.1 uncultured Ruminococcus sp.
AGATTAAAGTTATGGATATTATAGAACAAAAACTTGATGAGATTATTGCAGAATATAACTATTTGATGACAGGGATAGAGCAGGAAGCTCTTACTGCGAGTGACAGATACTATGGAGGTGTTATCAGAGCAGGTAAAGGAAAATTTCTCGAAAAGATGACCGAAAAGCTGGTAGAAATAGCTTGGACAGATGTTCTTAAACAGAATCCCGAAAGAATGAAAATCAACAAAAAGAAAATGCCGATAGGGATCACAGAAGGATATCCTTCTCGTATATCCGATGAAGAAATAAAAAAATACGTCGAAAAACATCGTTCGGAATTGGTGTACAAATTTGGAACAGACGTACAGGTTTTTATAGATGGAAAATTAGTGTTGCCTATCGAATGCAAGACATTCTGTGAAAATGCTATGCTCAAGCGTATTCTTGTTGATGCTACCTTAATGAAAGAGGCTGTTGGGAAAAATGTATATTACTTGATTCAGCTTGAAAGTCAACTTGGAGGAGATTACAGCCAATTAAATGATATAACATATGGCAGTCCTGCAACTCATGCACTGATGTCTCATTTTGATGTGGAGCTAAAAATTATCACATTGCTGAAGGGTGAAAGAAATGTGGATCGTCCTATACATAAGCCTGAATTTTTCAAAAAATTGGAGAAAAGTCAACTTAAAAAAGCCGTTTATATTTTCGCTGACGGATTGAGAGAATATATTTAGTTATCAAATATAGATAATTGTCCCAAATCGGATTCATCAAGACGATTTTGAGCGGTCTTGCAGTAATCTTGTGAAATGTCTATTCCGAGATAATGTCTGCCCGTTTTTTTAGCTACAACAGTGGTTGTGCCTGCACCGTTGAATGGATCAAGTACAATGTCATTCTTGAAGCTGAACAATTTTAAAACCCGTTCAGCCAGCTTTTCAGGAAACATTGCAGGGTGTCCAAATTCTTTCATGTGTCTTTCGGGGGCAATGCTCCACTTTGCCACTACCCATGATTTAAATTCATCTGCGGTAATATCTGCATCATTGCTGTTACCGGGCTTTTTTAAATCGCCTTTACAATAAACCTCTACAAATTCCCATGTATATTTCAAATATGGACTTGACGGACTTTTCCAGCTACCGTAGGAGCACATTTTGCAGTTATAATTATTTTTTTCCCACAAAATTTCACCTTTCCAAATCATTTTGTTTTCAATAAAAAAATTACTTATGATGTGATGAGCAGGGATATAATCGGAGTAAAGGGGTTGGACATTTACAACAAATCTGCCGCCGTATTTAAGCACACGAATACATTCTTTAAAAATGGCAAACAGCATATCATAATAGCTGTCCCAGTTGGTAGTATCGTTATGATTATCGTAGTCAAGTCCAAAATTGTAAGGCGGTGATGTGAAAATAATGTCAACACAGTTATCCGGTAATTTTTTTAATATTTCTAAACTGTCTCCACAAATAATCTTATCTTCATATTCTGTCGGAATAGGATTATTGGATTTGGAAAAAGTGTTTTCATTAGCATAATAATGCTTGCCACGATTCTGTTCTTTGGACTTGCGGTTGTTTACTTTTCTTTCCTGATTGTAGTCAACAAATTGTCTTTTGCTTCCTTTTACACCATAGCTGTGAATTTTGTCAACGATATCAAAGGCTTTTTCGAGCAGTTTGGCATCGATTGCAATGCTTTGAAGAAGATCGTGATATTTTGCCATATCAAGCTTATAAAGCATAACATGGAGATTATTACCTTCTATATTCATATAAGCATCGTTTATCGGAAAGTAATTATTAAAGGCATCTGCAAGCTTTTGACAATCCTCCAATGAAAAGGATGAAATATTAAGGATTTCATTGCGATATTTAGTCATTTTCTTTAACCTCGCTT
This sequence comes from uncultured Ruminococcus sp., assembly GCA_902767125.1. GTDB lineage: Bacteria > Bacillota > Clostridia > Oscillospirales > Acutalibacteraceae > UBA1213. Next base: position 1,897 of record CACXGJ010000052.1, read on the forward strand.
TTTATATCGCACATACTTATAACAATTGAACGATTAGTACGATCTAAATAGAAAGAAAATTTTGTTTTTCCCGGTATGGCATTTAAATTTACAATTGCAGACTTTGGTACTCTTATACGTAAGTCTGACTGCAATGTATAAGAATCTAAATAAATTAGTTGCTCGTTATTCATAAAAAACTCCTATATATAGTATATTTTTAGGACTATTATAGCACTGATTTAGCCTGATGTCAATATTATAACGGGTGTCAGTCAGGGTTTTTGAATGAGTAAACAAATTGTTAACAACTTTTAAGAAAAGATATGGTACACTAAAAAAGAGGTGAGTGTATCATGAAG
>CACXGJ010000053.1 GCA_902767125.1 uncultured Ruminococcus sp.
AAATCAGGATTTCAGAATAGCACAGGATACAGAATTGGCTGTAATGAAATATCGTATCATGTCAGATATAATAGAGGAAAAATATAAAGAAAATACAGATGCCTTCTGTTTTTTGAGTGCAATGTTTTCCAGTGCAAAGGACGATAAAAATCTTGAAAAAACTCTTTTGGATATATATAAAAAAAGTAACTCTCATGCAGATGTAAACAAATGGCTTGATGATTCGGCAAAACTTTATGATCCAAGTATAGATCTTGAAGACAGTAAATTTGCGGATATAGCATATAATATCCTTGAATCGTCAATAAAGTATTTTGACATGATGCTTGAGTCAGCAGATATCATAATATCCCAAAATGAAGCATTCCGCAGAAACAAGAATAACGCCGAAGAAAGGTATGACTATTTGTCAGAATTTGTCGCAAAGCTGTCACGGCTTGCAGGAGAAAGAGACTGGGATAAAATATCAGAGCATATAATATCTTTTCAACCAAAAGGATATAACTCTCCAAGGAAAAACAAAAAGTATCCTGTAACGTCAAATGAGCTTCGGACAGTTAAGATAAGCTTTACAAATATAGATAACGAGATAGAAAGTAAACTTATACCGATTTTCGGCATAACAAAAGAGATATATAAAAATGACACCGAAAAAGCATATCCTGCTGTATGTTGTATGTGTGATATTATAAAAGAGTTCTCGGAGAAGTTTTTTGAAAAGAAAAAAGAAAAGGGCGTACTTGATTTTTCTGATCTTGAGCATCTTACGTATAAATTACTCAAGGATGAAAACTCTGACCAAAAGAGTGAATTGGCAAAAACTATTTGTGAAAGATATGATGCTGTCATGATAGATGAATTTCAGGATACAAATGAGATACAAGATAAAATTTTCAGGTATGTTTCGAGAGATGAAAAAAATATGTTTGTTGTCGGAGATGTCAAGCAAAGTATATATCGTTTCAGAGAAGCAATGCCTGAAATATTCAAGGAAAGACGAAACAGATCGGTGATGTATGACAAGGAAATCCCTGAATTTCCGGCGTGTATAATTTTGGACAAAAATTTCAGAAGCAGGGAAAATATAATCAACAGTGTAAATTATGTATTCAGTACAATAATGTCTGAATATGTCGGTGAGATAGAGTATAATGATAATGAAAGACTGACAACAGGAGCAGTTTATCCTCCAAGTGATAGTTCTGAAATGGAAATTCATGTTTTGGATGCCTGCAACGTAGATGATGACAGTAGCGAATATGAAAGAGAGGCTTGTTATATAGCCAAAATCATTAGAAATATGATATCTGAAGGTATGCAGATAAGTGAAAACGGTAAAATGCGTAATGTAAGATACGGAGATTTTTGTATACTGATGAGAAATCTGAAGAAACATTCTCAGGAATATTCGGATACAATGAATAATGCAGGAGTGCCGACTTATGTAGATCAGTCATACAGTCTTTTTGACTGCTATGAGGTAAATATAATACTGTCGTTTTTGAAGGCGGTGGATAACAGGCTGTTGGATATACCGTTGCTTGCGGTCATGATAAGTCCTGTTTTCGGCTTTACACCTGATGAACTTGCATATCTGAAAGTGAATTTCAAGCCTAAACATATATACTCAAAAATATATTTGTGTTCGGGAATTGATGGTAATAAAGAAGGAACAGAGGATCATCTGGAAGATAAGTGTGAGAGTTTTATAAAGTTCATGGATAAGTTCAGAAAATTGTCTGTAACTTTGAGTATAAGTGAACTCGTTGAGAGTTTTTTTGAGCATACAGGATATATTTCAATAGTAAGTGCTATGTCTAATGGTGAAGTAAGGGTAAAAAATATCCGTAAACTCATGAGTTTCATAAGAGATTATGAAAACGGTTCAAAAGGAAGTCTGCCTGATTTTGTAAGGCATATTTCTTATCTTGAAGAAAATGAAACGGATATAACGATAAACGATACGGAGCCTGAAAATGCAGTGAGGATAATGACCATACATCATTCAAAGGGACTTGAATTTCCGATATGTATAATGGCAGGAATGAATATGAAAGGGAACGATACACCGCCGGAAGTTTATTGTCATAAGAAGTTGGGCTTCGGAATAAAAATGGTAGAGCCGAAAACAATGTTCAAATATAACACATTGCAAAGAAATATAATAAGGCAGTCTGTTGAGCGAGAAGAATTGAGTGAAACAATGAGAATATTGTATGTGGCAATGACACGTGCAAGAGAAAAGCTAATTTCTGTCATAACTTTTAACTCAAAGAAGAAAAATGGTTTAAGTGAAAAACTGAACGAAATAGCCTCTTTGGTAAAAGTCAATAATAACCGGATAGATGAGCATTGTGTTGAAAGTGCCGATAAATTAGGTAATTGGATATTGATGTGTGCTATGGCACATCCGATGATGTCGGAATTGAGGGAAGATGCAGGTGCTGAAGATATTGAAATCATAAAAACAGATTCCGTGTGGAGATATGTTCGAGGAAAATGTGTTGATGGTATGGATAAAGATGAAAATACAGAAGCAGAAAAAGTAGGATATGACAACGGATTTCTTGAATTTCTCAAAGGAAGATTTGCACAGAAGTATAAATATGAGTCGAGGACAGAAATACCATCAAAGGTTTCAGCATCGGCACTTGTACACAGTAATGAAGATAATTTTGATATAATACTGTCAAGACCGTTGTTTACACAGGATGATAATATGACAGGAGCTGAAAAGGGTACAGCAATGCACAGATTTTTACAGTATGCAGATTTTGGTGAACTCATTGAAAATCCCGAACAGGAAAAAGTGCGTTTGTTGAATGCAGGAAAAATATCAAAGGATGAATTTGACTGCATAAGCAGGGAGGATATAATAAAATTCACCGAGAGTAGCACTTATGATTATATTGTGAATGCAGAAAGAGCGGAAAGAGAATATCGTTTTACGGTAAATATATCAGCAGATGAGATTGGGGAGAAATATTCCGGAAATAGAGATGATGTTATACTTCAGGGAGCAATGGATTGCATTGTGATAAACAGGAGCGGGATTATCATAATAGACTATAAGACTGATAGGGTAAAATATTTGTCCCAATTGAAAGTAAGATACAAAAAGCAGCTTGAATTATATAAAAATGCGGCAGAGCAGATATTCAAAATACCTGTTTTGAAGTGTTTGATATATTCTACAAAGCTTGGAGGAGAAATAGAAGTGTAATAAACATAAAAACTTGTCATCACTCATATCTATGTATAAAAAATCAGGAGTGAATGGCAAATGGACTATGTTTCGGCAGCGATAATAGGAATAGCACTGGCAATGGATGCAATGGCAGTATCAATAACCTGTGGAATGAACGGAAAGAATAAAGGTTCGGCATTCCTAACAGCATTTTTATTCGGAGTTTTTCAGGCATTGATGCCTGTATTGGGATGGAGTATAGGCAAAGTAGGAAGTAATATAATATCATCATTTGATAATATAACAGCCTTTGCGATACTGTTTTTTTTAGGAGTCAAAATGATCATTGATTCCAGAAAGCAGGATTATTCCATTGAATTTGGTGTTAAAAATCTCATTATCCTTGCAGCAGCTACAAGTATAGATGCACTTGTTTCAGGAATAACACTTCCTACATCAGTCGGAGCAAATACACCGTTGTATATGCTTGAAGCGGTAGTTATAATAGGAATGATAACATTTATGCTGTCATTATCGGGATATTTCATTGGTAGCAGGTTCAAAAGAGCAAGACCTGTATATGCTGGGTTTACAGGTGGGATAATACTTATGCTGATAGGAATAAAAACTCTTTTTTTCTGAAATGATTGACCAAATGAAACATCTCCGTATATTATGTGTACGGAGGTGTTTTAATGTTATGACTGTAAGGAGAAAAAGAAGAAAAAGTAAACTTCATCGGGCAATTTTAATTGTTTTAATGCTTCTCATACTTTTCGTGGTATTATTGGAATGGCGTATAAAACCTTTTGTCAGCGGATTTGCAGAGGTAAGTGCAAGATCAATGGCAGTTGAAGCTGTAAATAAAAGTATAATGGAAATTCTTGATGAGACGGATATAAGCTGTGAAGACCTTGAAACGATAACATATTCAAATACAAACAGAATAACATCAATCAATTCAAATACTATAACGGCTAACAAATTGAAAAGTAAAATAACATTAAGAGTACAAAAAAATTTAAGTAATATAAATAACAGAAAAATAAATATCCCGATAGGCAGTATAATAGGCGGAGAACTAATACATGGAAAGGGCTTTTCAATTCCATTGAATATCTCCGTTTCAGGTAATATAAACAGTGATTTTGTCAGTGAATTTGAACAGGGAGGCATAAATCAAACAGTACATAAATTATCGGTAAAAGTATCTGTTGATCTGACAGTAAGGCTTCCGACAGGAGTTTCAAAAACAAATGTTGAAACAAGTGTAATGATAGGTGAAACGGTAATTGTGGGAGAAGTTCCGTCAGGAATGTTGTTGAGATAAAAAAGTTTCGGTTGAATATGATCAAAAAATATGTTATGATTATGTAAAAAGGAAAACGGGGGAATGTTTTTTGCCGAATATAAGTACAATTGATGAACTGAAAAAACAGGAAGAATATACAGATATGCTGAAGGATATACTTTTTATGAGGTATGATAACAATCAGCCAAAAGCCCATGTCAGAACATACGGATGTCAGCAGAATGTTGCAGACAGTGAAAAAATAAAAGGTATGCTTGAAAAGATGGGCTGTGAGTTGACCGAAAATACAGAAGATGCTGATATCATCATATTCAATACCTGTGCGGTGCGTGAACATGCCGAAGACAGAGTATTTGGAAATGTAGGAGAATTGAAGGCACTGAAAAGAAGAAAACCGTCTCTTTTGATAGGCTTGTGCGGATGCATGATGGAACAAAAGCATATATCCGAAAGGATATATAAGAGCTTTCCGTATGTCGGAATGGTTTTTGGAACTCATGTGATACACAAATTTCCTGAAATGCTCTATAATGCGGTAACGACAGGAAAAAGGTTTGTTGAAAGAGGAACAGATGATGGTAAGATATATGAGGGAATACCTGTACATCGTGACGGCAGTTTCAAAGGTTGGTTGTCGATAATGTATGGCTGTGATAATTTCTGCACATATTGTATAGTACCTTATGTCAGGGGACGTGAAAGAAGCCGTCAGTCGAAGACAGTGCTTGAAGAAGCGAAGGCAATGGTAAAATCCGGCTTCAAAGAGATAACTCTTTTGGGACAGAATGTCAATTCCTATGGCAAAGGACTTGAAGAAAAGACAAGTTTTCCGAAGTTGCTAAAAAATGTGAGTGAGATTGAGGGAGATTTCTGGATAAGATTTATGACATCGCATCCGAAAGATGCGTCAAAGGAATTGATTGATGTAATAGCAGACAGCGAAAAAATATGTAATCATATACATTTGCCGTTCCAGTCGGGAAGTGACGGGATATTGAAACGAATGAACCGTCATTATGACAAAGAAAAGTATATGGAAATCGTTAACTATGCTAAAAGTAAGATACCTGATCTTGCATTGACAAGTGATGTGATAGTAGGATTTCCCGGAGAGACCTATGAAGATTTCCAAAAGACACTTGACCTGATAAGAGAAGTTGAATTTACATCGCTGTTCACGTTCATATATTCACCAAGAGTGGGTACACCTGCCGCAAAAATGGATGATCCGATACCATATGAAGAAAAATCGAGATGGTTCAGCGAACTTCTGAAAGTGCAGGAGGAGATAGCTGCAAAGAGATGTGCGGAGATGAATGGTAAAACATACAGAGTGCTTGTTGAGGAACAGAAAAAAGATGGTATACTTTGTGCAAGAACTCAGAATAATATTATCGTTGAAGTGCAGGGTTCAGCCGACCTGATAGGAACATTCCAAAATGCCGAGGTAACGGAATCAAGAAATTGGATACTACGTGGAAAACTTGTATGAGAAAGATGGAAGTACTCAAAGCGGTGGATGAAGTTTAATATAAAAAATACAATATATGAACACGTAAGTACAAGATTTGTGGTGTGTGAAGAATTTGGATCATTTTAAGTCTAAAAAAGAATTAAAGCTATATAAAGGAGATATTTAAAATGGAGAACAAGAATATCAATGAAATGGATATTATAGAACTTACAAGGGAGCTTGGAAAGAAATTGCAGAAAGAGAATTTTTATTTGAAATTCCAACTTGCAAAGCAGGCTGCAGATGAAGATAAGGATCTTCAAAAGATGATAGACGAATTCGGTTTGAAGCGAGAAGAAATAAGTGAGGAAACCTCAAAGAGTGAAAGTGAGCAAGATCCCGAAAAGATACAAAGTCTTAATAGGGAAATGCGTAAAGTATATGCAAGGATAATGACGAATGAAAGAATGATAAATTATAACGATACGAAGGATGAATTTGATGCAATGATGCAGCGTATCACAACTATAATACAGAAATCTTCGGAGGGTGAAGATCCCGAAACGGCTGATTATGTTGCATGTACGGGAAGTTGTGCGACCTGCGGGGGCTGTAACTGAATTAGCAATGAAAAAAGCGGAGGAGTAAAGGAATCATGGGACTTTCACCGTTGATGGTGCAGTATCAGGAAATAAAGGAAAAAAATAAGGATGCACTTTTGTTTTTTAGAGTGGGAGATTTTTATGAGATGTTTTTTGATGATGCAAAGCTTGTGTCACAGGAATTAGAGATCACTCTCACAGGAAAAGATTGTGGACTTGAGGAAAGAGCTCCTATGTGCGGAGTGCCATATCATAGTGTTGAGGTATATATAGCAAAATTAGTCGAAAAGGGCTATAAGGTCGCTATATGCGAGCAAATGGAGGATCCATCAACAGCCAAGGGACTTGTACGAAGAGATATTGTAAGGATAGTTACTCCCGGAACTGTAATGGAATCAAGTATGCTTGATGATAGCAGCAATAATTTCATTTGTACAGTGTTCACACAGAAAAGCAAGACGGGACTATCATTCTGTGACATATCGACAGGTGAATTGTATGCCACGCTCGTAGATGGTGACAGTCAGGAAAGCAGAATAAAAGATGAATTGCTGAAGTTTTCCCCAAAGGAAATATTGATAGGAGGAGATGCAGTCAAATTCAAAACTCTCGCAATGTTTATAAAGGATAAGCTTACAGCGAGTGTAAGTATGCTTGATGATGAAGAATTTTCATATGCAGACTCGGAAAAAGCTATAATAAAGCAGTTTGGAAAAGAAAATTTGTCTGAACTTGGGCTGAATGAAATGAATCAGACAGTTTCAGCGTTGGGAGCATTGTTGATTTATTTGAAGCGTACTCAAATAAATGGTTTAGAGAGAATAAGTCACATCGAGTTATATAAAGAAAGCCAGTATCTGCATATAGACTATAATACACGAAGAAATCTTGAATTGACAGAGCCTTTGAACAGTAAGAATAAATCGGCGAGCCTTTTGGCAGTGCTTGATAAGACGAAAACGTCGATGGGTAAACGTCTGATCAGAAGCTATATAGAAAAGCCGTTGGTGAATATAGCACAGATAATCAAAAGACAAAATGGTGTAACAGAGCTGTATGAAAATATAATGATGAGGATGGATCTTCGGGAATCTCTTGTCGGAATAACCGATATTCAAAGAATTATTACAAGAGTAGTATATGGCTCGGCGAATGCAAGAGAACTGCGTTCAATGTGCAGTGCAATGCAGAGATTGCCTGCTGTAAAGAAGATAGCAGAGAATGCCCAAAGTATGATATTGAAAAATATGTATTCAGACTTGTATGATTTAGGGGATATATGTAAGCTTATCGATGATGCAATAGTTGAGGAACCGCCACAGACCTTAAAAGAGGGTGGAATAATAAAAGAGGGCTTTAATAAAGAGCTTGATGAGATAAGATATGATATGAACCATAGTTCATCTATTCTTGCAAGTATAGAAACAAGAGAGCGTGAAAATACAGGCATACCTAAATTAAAAATAGGATATAATAGGGTATTCGGATATTATATAGAGGTTTCAAATTCATATAAGGATAGAGTTCCCGAAGGCTATATAAGAAAGCAAACTCTTACAAATGGCGAGAGATTTATCACACAGGAATTGAAAGAGCTTGAACAAAGGATATTGGGAGCCAAGGATCGTTCATGTGACTTGGAATATGCGATATTTGATTCAATAAGAATGACAGTGGCGAAGTCACTTGAAAGGATAAATAAAACAGCGAATGCAATAGCTACACTTGATGTCATAGCATCACTGGCACAGGCAGCTTTTGAGAATAATTATTGTTGTCCTACACTTGCAGCAGACGGTGTTATAAAGCTGACAGAAAGCAGACATCCTGTTGTAGAGAGGATATCAAATGAGACGAGATTTGTTCCAAATGACGTGTATTTGGATTCAAATGAAAATCGGGTAGCAATAGTGACAGGACCGAATATGGCGGGAAAATCTACATATATGAGACAAGTAGCATTGATAGTACTGATGGCACAGACAGGCTCTTATGTACCGGCAAAATATGCACATATCTCGATAGCAGACAGTATATTCACAAGAATAGGTGCGTCGGATGATCTGTCAACGGGACAGTCTACATTCATGGTAGAGATGAATGAAGTAGCATATATACTAAAAAATGCTACCAAAGATAGTCTTCTGATTTTGGATGAAATAGGAAGAGGCACATCAACATTTGACGGAATGAGCATAGCAAGAGCAGTGTTGGAATATGTTGCAGATAAAAAGACACTTGGAGCAAAGACTATGTTTGCCACACACTATCATGAATTGACGGTACTTGAAAGTACAGTGAAGGGTGTCAAGAATTATAATATAGCAGCAATAAAGCGTGGAGATGACATAACGTTTTTGAGGAGGATAATTCCCGGGGCTGCAGATGAAAGCTACGGAGTAGAGGTAGCAAAATTGGCGGGATTGCCGGAAAGTGTCATCGAAAGGGCTAAAAAGATACTTGCCGAATTGGAGAATGGTCAGCCGAAACAAAAGCGAAAGCTCAAAAGGCAGGAGGAACTGCCACAGTTGGCATTTACTGCAGAGGAGACAGCCGTTGAAAAAAGATTGAAGTCGATAGATATAAATGCAGTAACGCCAATGGAGGCAATGAATATATTGTTTGAATTGGTCAAACTTGTAAAATAAGGGAGTCAGAGCATGGGTGTAATAAATGTTCTTTCAAAACAGGTAGCTGAATTGATAGCAGCAGGTGAGGTCATAGAAAGACCAAGCTCTGTGATAAAAGAATTGGTTGAAAATGCAATAGATGCGGATGCCACTGAAATGACAGTTGAAATACAGCATGGCGGTATTACTTTTATGAGAGTTACAGATAATGGTGTAGGAATTGAAAGGGATGACGTTAGGAATGCCTTTTTACGTCATGCAACAAGTAAAATATGCGAGCAGGATGATTTGGATAATATTGTAACACTCGGATTTCGAGGTGAAGCACTTGCATCGATATGTGCTGTATCGAAAGTAAGTATTCTTACAAAGAATAAAAATGATAATGAAGGTACAAGATATGTCATAGAGGGTGGAGAAGAAAAGATATTTGAGCCTGCCGGTTGCCCTAAAGGGACTACATTTGTGGTCAGAGATTTGTTTTATAATGTACCGGCAAGAATGAAATTCCTTAAGAAAGATGTGGCTGAATCGAACAATATATCATCGCTGATGGACAGAATAGCTCTGTCACATCCTGAAATAAGCTTCACATTTATCCGTGACGGTAAGCAGCTTATGAAGACATCAGGCAACGGTAAGCTTGATACAGCTATATTGCAGGTATTCGGTAAACAGTTTGCATCAGGTATTATACCTGTATCATATGAATTTGGCGGAGTGAATATGACAGGCTATGTAAGTAAGCCTGTCGCTTCAAACAGGGCAAGTAGAAATATGCAGATATTTTTTGTTAACGGTAGATATGTCAGGTCAAAAACAGCTATGGCAGCATTGGAACAGGCATACAGTGGATGTATAATGTCAGGAAAATTTCCTTCTTGTGTGATGAATATAGAGCTGAATTGTTCGGAGCTTGATGTGAATGTACATCCGGCTAAACTTGAGATAAGGTTTACGAATGAAAAACCTATATATGAATGTGTTTATTACGGTGTAAAGTCAGCGATAGCAAATTATGATACAAGGAATAATGATCTGTCTGGAAATGATTTTGCCTCCCATGAGGAACCGATGAAAGCTTTGAGGCAGAGTGAAAGAGATGTACAGATAATCCTGCCAAGAGCTTATGAAAAAGAGGAATACAATGTTTTTATACCTGAAACGGACAGCTTTGGCAAACAGGAAAAAGAGATAAATACATTTGGCGAAACAGGAAATTTGAGAAAAGTAAATCTTGCCGAGCATTATAATAAAGCTGAAAAAAAAGACAATGATTTTAGGATGAACAGTGATGAGATCATAGATTTTTCAGCGGAAATGGAACAGAAAAAAGTCGAAAATATTGAAGTTGAGGAAAAAAGATCTTACAAGCCGATAAAATATATAGGCGAGGCATTCAGGGCATATATCATTATAGAATATGATGATGAAAGGATAATGTTCATAGACAAACACGCCGCCCATGAAAGACTTATATATGAAAGGCTGAAAAAGCAAAATCCATCAACCGATAATCAGATGTTGCTTGAGCCGCTGACTGTTACTCTTGAAAAAAATGAATATCAAACGGTTCTTGAGAATAAGGATATACTGTTCAAAGCGGGATTTGATGTAGATGATTTCGGTAATGGGAGAATATTGATACGTTCAGTGCCGTTGCTTTTGGAAAAGCTGGAAATAACAGAAGCGTTTCTTGAAATATCTGATTATCTTCAAAAACATAAAAAGATAATAATGTCAGAAAAAATGGAATGGATATATCAGAATACGGCGTGCAGGGCAGCTATAAAAGCGGGAAATGTGAATAAGCCTGAAGAATTGATACATCTTGCAATGGAACTTGAAGAAAATCCTGATGTAAGATACTGTCCGCATGGCAGACCGATATATTTCTTTATTTCAAAGAAGGAAATAGAAAAAAATTTTAAGAGAGTGTAAATTTTATAGGAATTTGCATAAAAATATTGATTTGTGGTATGTAAATGTGTTATAATTTCATTATATGACAGGGGGGTACTTAATATGTCGGAAAATAAATTAAATCAATTGGAAGAAACTGATATAGTTGAGCATGGGCTGACACCGGAAGAAAAGATAGATTTTCTTGAAAGGAAGTTGGAGGAGAAAAATCTTGAACTGACGGATAAGAATATAGCTCTTATAGAGATGACGGCTGCGAGAAATGCTTTATATAAATCAGTGCAGGATGCACAAATGAAAGTTTCAGAGGTTGTTGCACAGCATGATAATGATGTAGAGGTATATCAAAAGGAGCTTCAGCAGCGACTTGAAGAAAAAAGAAGCTTGCAGGAACAGATTGATACATATTCAATAAAGGCAAAGCGTTATGATGAGCTGCAGGAAAGCCTTATAAAAATAAAAATGGATGCAGAGATAAGGGCACACAGCGTTGTTGACGAGGCACAGGAAAAAGCTATGGATACAGTAATGCTGATAGACAATATTGAAAAAGAGATAGAGCTTTTTCGTGAAGATCTTGTATTTTTACGCAGAGATATAAAGATAGGTACTCTCACACTTGATGACAGATTGGATAATATATATTTGAGGTTGTGTAAAAATATGGATAATTTAAGGAAAATAAGAGAAGAATTTTATATAAAGAATTCTTTGCCATTTGATGAACAGGAGGTTAACTTTCCGTCAGGCAGAGTGCCTTTTATTGAATATCCTGATGAAAGGCCTGAAACAACTTCAGATGATGTTGACAATTAAGAGTAAAAAAATGTGCATAGTATGTGATATACTGATAGAAAAAAGCGGTCTTTTTTGACCGCTTTTTGAGTTATGAAATAAGCCTCCGTTTCATATAAATATGATGAGGTGATTTTTCTATGGAAAAGCTAAAGGTGTATATATACTGTTCTGTATCGTTGATATGTATATTTCTTTTCGGTGGATTGCTATATACAGCAATCAATTATGACAAAGATATTAATGTAGTTTCCGAAAGTATGATCTCACCTGTAATAGTTATAGATGCAGGTCATGGCGGAGAAGACGGTGGTGCATCTGCAAACGGGGTTCTTGAAAAGGACATAAATTTGAGTATAGCAAAACAATTGAGGGATATGCTAGAAGTCAGTGGATACAGCGTTACAATGACAAGGGAAGATGATATTTCGATATATGATAATACAGCAGAAAGCACAAGAGAAAAGAAGGTATCTGATTTGAAGAACAGAGTCAGTATAATAAACGGTAAGAAGAATAATGTACTTGTGAGCATACATCAGAATAAATTTGAGCAAAGTCAATATTTCGGAACACAAATGTTCTATTCAAAAAATGATCCGAAAAGTGCAATTTTGGCAGAGGAATTGAGAAAATCAGTGACAGGTATGCTTCAGCCCGAAAATAAAAGAGAGTTAAAATCTGCCGACAGCAGTATATATATTTTGGATAAGGCAGAAGTACCGGCTGTTATAGTTGAGTGTGGATTTATATCTAATGCCGAGGAGGCAAAAAAATTGTCCGACAAGGAATATCAACAGAAAATGGCATTTTCGATATATAGTGGGATATTGGGATATATAAATAAAAAAGGGATGGTTTGAGAAATGGCAAATACGAAGATAAAAAGTATGTATGTATGCTCGGAATGCGGATATGAGAGTGTAAAATGGTATGGAAAATGTCCAGGTTGTGGTGAATGGAATACCTTGAATGAAGAAATAAAGGAAGTAACAAAAGCAAGCTTACAGTTACCCCAGAAAAGAACAAGACCTTCAGCAATGCCGATGAAAATATCCGAAATTTCAACTGAAGATGAAGAAAGATACTACACAGGCTCAAAGGAATTGGACAGAGTTCTCGGAGGAGGAATAGTTAAGGGTTCTTTGGTATTGCTTGGAGGTGATCCGGGCATAGGAAAATCAACGATACTTTTGCAGATATGCAATTATATCGGAAAGGTATTGAAGATATTATATATATCCGGAGAGGAATCGAAAAGACAGATAAAATTAAGGGCATCAAGATTGGGTGTGAATTGTGATAATCTGTTCATAATGACAGAAACGGATGTAGAGATAATATCAGATCAGATACAGACAGAAAAGCCTGATCTTGTAATGATAGATTCTATACAAACGATGAATTATAAAGAATTAAGCTCAAGTCCCGGAAGCGTCACACAGGTAAGGGAATGTACAAATATATTGATGAGAGTATCAAAATCTCTTGATATACCGTGTATAATAGTAGGTCATGTGAATAAGGACGGAGCTATTGCGGGTCCGAAAGTTTTGGAGCATATAGTTGATGCGGTATTGTATTTTGAAGGCGATAAACAGATGTCATACAGGATATTAAGAGCAGTGAAGAACAGATACGGTTCAACGAATGAGATAGGTGTGTTTCAGATGGGTGATACAGGCTTGAGTGAGGTTGAAAATCCATCGTTAATGCTCTTGTCGGGAAGACCGAAAAACGTATCTGGAACTTGTGTAGCGTGTACGATGGAGGGTTCAAGACCGATACTTGCGGAAATACAGGGACTTGTCACCAATTCAGGCTATGGAAATGCAAGAAGGATGTGTACAGGATTTGATTATAACAGGATGTCTATGCTTCTGGCAGTGCTGGAAAAAAGGTGCGGATATTTCTTTTCAAGCATGGATGCATATATCAATGTTATAGGAGGATTGAGACTTGACGAGCCTGCCGCTGATCTTGCAGTGTCGATGGCATTGGTAAGCAGTTTGAAAGATATGGTCGTACCTGAAGATGTAGTTGCATTCGGCGAAGTAGGCTTGACAGGTGAAATACGTTCAGTAAGCCGTGCAGGTATGAGAGTGTCTGAAGCAGCAAGGCTTGGATTCAAGAAATGTATAATGCCTTATCATAATATAAAAGGTTTGGCATTACCGTCTGACGCTGATATTGAAATAATAGGTGTAAGGAATATCAGAGAGGCAGTTTCTGTGTTTGGGGGATAATTTTATAAGCACAGGAATTGTCTGAACAGTTTGTTACTGAAGAAGTTTTTTCAAGAGTACAGTAACCGTCTTTTTGATGAGTACAATTTTCATCGCATGGAATAAGTATCATGATAATGGTCACCTCACAGATGATTATTGGAAATTATAGGAGGAAATATACAAATGGTCAGGGAAATAGTAAAAGATATAATGGTCTTGATGAGAAGATCCGAATCAGCAGGAAAAGAAGATTTGCAAACGGCGAGAGATTTATTGGACACGCTCAATGCAAACAGGGAAATATGTGTTGGATTGGCAGCCAATATGATAGGAGTGCATAAAAATATCATAGCAGTTCAGATGGGAATGATATCTATAGTAATGATAAATCCGAAAGTAGTTTCGCACTCAAAGGAAGAATATGAAACAGAGGAGGGTTGTCTGTCACTCGAAGGAGTTAGAAAAACGGCAAGATGGAGAGAAATAGAGGTCGAATACAGCGACATGATGTTTAGGAAACATAGAAATAAGTACAAAGATTTCACAGCTCAAATAATACAGCATGAAATAGATCATTGTAATGGTATAATTATATAAAATGATTGTTGTATCAAAAAACTAAAAATTAATAGCATCATGAATGTATTTTATATGAAAAATAAAAATATTTTTTAATTCTTTTAAGGAATATTCAAATGCGAATATTGTAATATCATTGAAAAGAAAGAATTTTTTTAAAAGAATTTGGAGGATTTTTTATGACCGAAGTGGCAACACAAATAATCCTTGCATTGGGTGGTCTCGGACTTTTCCTTTACGGCATGAAGCTGCTTGGTGACGGTTTGGAGCTGGCGGCAGGTGCAAAGTTGAGAGTTATACTTGAAAAGCTGACATCGAACAAGTTTCTCGGAGCTTTGGTAGGCATAGTTGTGACAGCGATCATACAAAGCTCAACAGCGGTATCGGTAATGGTAGTGGGATTCGTAAATGCAGGATTAATGACGCTGACACAGGGCATGGGAGTAATAATGGGAGCAACGATAGGAACGACTGTAACGAGCCTTATATTGTCGTTCAATATAGCTCAATATATGCCGGTTCTCATATGTGTCGGAGCATTTATGGTAAGCTTGAGTAAAAAGAATAATACAAAGTATGTCGGGCAGATAATAGCCGGATTTGGTATATTA
>CACXGJ010000054.1 GCA_902767125.1 uncultured Ruminococcus sp.
AACGGATGTATGGGCATCAATGGGACAGGAAGGCGAAGCCGAAAAGAGAAAGAAAGCCTTTGACGGCTATCAGGTGAATGATGAGCTTATGAAACTTGCAAAACCCGATGCAATGATACAGCACTGTCTGCCTGCACACAGGGGTGAGGAAATTACCGAATCAGTCTTTGAAGCACACGCCGATGAGATATTCGAGGAAGCCGAAAACAGACTTCATGCACAAAAGGCTGTAATGGTAAAATGTATTGCCGATGAATAATTAAGTGACTAATAATTCATAATTTTGACGGGACGGACAAGCATATAATTTGTCTGTCCTGTTTTTGTGCAATGTGCTATATATTGGAAATAAGTTGAAACGTAAATGTGGAGATTGATAAAAATAATATCAAAATTCTGCATTGTCTTGACGTTTTGCCAAAAAGGGTTTAAAATAGGCTTTGAAATAATTATTGAAACGGAGATGTGATTTTTGTATGAATACAAAGGTTTTTGAAGAATATGAATCGGAAGTCCGTTCCTATTGCAGGCATTTTCCGACAGTCTTTACAAAGGCAAAGGGTGCATATTTCTATGACGAGGACGGAAATAAATATATAGACTTTTTCTGCGGAGCAGGTGCTGTAAACTACGGGCATAACAATCCCGAAATAAAGAAAAAGCTGATAGAATATCTTGAAAATGACGGTGTTATGCACGCTCTTGATATGTATACAGTTCCAAAGAGAGAGTTCATTGAAACATTTGAGGAAAAAGTATTGAAGCCGAGGGGCTTGAATTACAAGATACAGTTCCCCGGACCGACAGGTACAAATGCAAATGAAGCCGCTCTTAAGCTTGCAAGAAAGGTCAAGAAAAGAAGAAATGTATTTGCATTCATGGGAGCTTTCCACGGAATGACACTCGGCTCACTCGCACTTACAACGGATAAATCGTCAAGAGGCGGTGCAGGCGTACCTTTGAATAATGTTACATTCATTCCTGCTCCGTATATGTTCCCCGAACTTGATACGATAGCATATATGCAGAAGCTCCTTGATGATGATCACAGCGGTATCGAAAAACCGGCGGCAGTATTCCTCGAAACAATACAGGCTGAAGGCGGTATCAGAGTATTTGACGTTGAATGGCTGCAAAGAGTAAGAAAATTCTGTGATGACAATGATATATTGATGATAGTGGATGATGTACAGGTGGGCTGCTGCCGCAGCGGTACATTCTTCTCATTCGAGAGAGCAGATATTCAGCCTGATATAGTTACAATGTCCAAGTCGATAGGCGGATACGGTCTGCCGTTGGCAATAACTCTTTTAAAGCCTGAACTGGACGTTTGGACACCCGGCGAGCATAACGGCACCTTCAGAGGAAATCAGCTTGCATTTGTAGCTGCAAAGGGCGGTCTTGAATATATGCTTGCAAATAATATTGAAGGTGAAGTTAAGAGAAAAGGCGAAATAGTAAGAGAGTTCATCACAAAAGAGATATTGCCTTTGGATACAAGGTTGGAGCTTCGTGGAATAGGACTTATCTGGGGCATAGAGTTTGAAAATATCAATGTCGGTTTGGCGGATAAGGTCATTGAAAAATG
Source organism: uncultured Ruminococcus sp. (assembly GCA_902767125.1). Taxonomy (GTDB): domain Bacteria; phylum Bacillota; class Clostridia; order Oscillospirales; family Acutalibacteraceae; genus UBA1213. The sequence continues at coordinate 1,589 of CACXGJ010000054.1, forward strand.
CTTTGAGAATGGTCTTATAATCGAGGGTGCAGGCAGAAAAAATTCAGTCGTAAAACTCATGCCGCCGCTTGTGGTGGAGGATGAGACTCTTATCGAGGGAATGAAGATAATCAAAAAGTCGATCATAGAGGAATTGGGTAAATTATAATAAAAATCATGAGGAGAGATCAAAGAATATTTTATTCTCTCCTCATTTTGACTTGTATCAAGTGAGGAATAGATATGAATTTAGGATATTTTGCAAGAGTGCTTACAGGTGTCAGATTCAGTAAAATGAAAAAGGCAATAGACACCGTTCATGAAAAATCGGGACAGAGCAAAATCAAAACTTTTTTTGACATGATAGGCTGTGGCTTGAAATACGGTGCAGGTTACTATGACTATATCATATTTGAGTTCTACAATATGAACAAAGAGGAAAGAAAGACTTATCTCACAAGAATGAAAAACAAGTATCTCATTTCAAAACTCAACAGGAGGGATTTGAGATATATCTTCAATGAAAAGAATGTGTTTGACAAGAGATTCAAGGAATTTCTCGGCAGAGAGGTTATTGACTTGGCAGATATAGGCTATGAAGAATTTGAGAAATTCATTGAGGGAAAGGAATATTTCTTTGCAAAGCCGAATATCGGTGAAAGCGGAAAGGGTATCGAAAAGATAAAGGTATCCGATTTCGAGGACACAAAGAAATTATATGAATACATCAGACAGCCCGAAAAGCATTTCGGAGTTATCGAGGAAGTTATCACACAGCATCCCGATGCAGCAAAAATTTATCCCAGTTCAATAAACTGTTTGAGGATAGTAACACTTGTATATGACGGTAAGCCTAATATTTTATATGCGGTGTTTAAGATGGGCAATGGCGGAAAGTTCGTGGATAATCTTGAAAACGGCGGTCTTGCGTGTCACTTTGACTT
>CACXGJ010000055.1 GCA_902767125.1 uncultured Ruminococcus sp.
AGCTCATCATTCACCTGATAGCCGTCAAAGGCTTTCTTTCTCTTTTCGGCTTCGCCTTCCTGTCCCATTGATGCCCATACATCCGTTATAACAACATCTGCATCAACGACAGCTTCCTTCGGAGTGCGGAACATTTGGAATTTATCTCCGTATTCCTTTGCAAATGCAAGCACATCCTCATGGGGTTCATATCCCTCCGGACAAGCTACTGCTATTGACATACCTGTTTTCAATGCACCGACTATCAAAGAGTTCATCATATTATTGCCGTCACCGATAAAGCACATCTTCAAGCCCTCTAATTTGCCTTTGAACTCTCTTATCGTCATTAAGTCAGCCAAAATCTGGCAAGGGTGACAGAAATCCGTCAAGCCGTTGATGATCGGGATACTGCCGTATTTTGCAAGGTCTTCGACCTCACTCTGTGCAAAAGTACGAATCATGATACAATCAAGATACCTTGAAAGTACCCTTGCAGTATCCTGTACAGGCTCACCTCTGCCTATCTGCATATCCTTTGATGAAAGGAATATCGGCTGTCCGCCGAGCTGATATGTGCCTACCTCAAAAGAAACTCTTGTTCTTGTAGACGCTTTTTCAAATATCAATCCAACTGATTTTCCTGCAAGCAATTTGTGTTCAATTCCATGTTTCTGCTCATATTTAAGCTGGTCGGCTAAATTAAGTATTTCAAAAATTTCCTCCGAGCTTAAATCAAGCATTTTCAATAAGTGTTTCATTTTAATTTTCCTCCATAACTTTTTTAAAGATAGCTAATCCCCTGTCTATTTCTTCATAAGTGATATTAAGCGGCGGCAGAAGTCTTAAAAGATTTTTTGCAGTGAGTATAAGCAAGCCGTTTTCAACGCATTTTTTTGCAATTTCCTTTGCATTGTCCTTTTCGGTGACTATGCCTATCATCATTCCCATGCCACGAACTTCACGGACGTTTCCGATTTTTTGAAGTTTCCCTCTGATATAATTGCCCTTTTCATTGACCTCTTTCAAAAACTCCTCTGTGGTCACTCTTGAAAGAACTTCCTTTGCTGCTGCACAGGCTATGGGATTTCCACCAAAGGTCGTGCCGTGAGTTCCTGCACTCATGACATCCGAGAGCTTTTCACTGCAAAGGCAAGCACCTATCGGCAAGCCTCCTGCCAAGCCCTTTGCAGATGTAACAACATCGGGCTTTATGCCGTAATTCTGATAGCAGTAAAATGCACCTGTTCTTGAGATGCCTGTCTGAACCTCGTCTATCATCAAGAGAATATCTTTTTCTTTGCATATCTTTTCTATTTCAGCAACAAACTCTTTGTCAAGGGGCATTACTCCGCCCTCGCCCTGTATAAGTTCTATGAATACTGCACAGACTTCATCATCAACATACTTTTTCAGGCTGTCAATATTATTTGCTTCCGCATACTTGAATCCCTCCGTGAACGGAAAGAAAAAGTTATGGAATACATCCTGTCCTGTTGCGGCAAGAGTTGTTACAGTTCTTCCATGAAAGGAATTTACCAATGTAATAATTTTCTGTCTGCCATTGCCGTATTTGTCAAAGCTGTATTTTCTTGCAATTTTTATGGCACATTCATTAGCCTCCGCACCCGAATTGCACAGGAATACTTTGTCAAATCCCGTCAGCTCACACAGCTTTTTTGAGACCTCCGTCTGCAAAGGTGAATAATACAGGTTTGAAATGTGCTGAATTTTAGCCGCCTGTTCCGAAACAGCCTTCACCCAGCCGTCATCACAATAGCCCAAACAGTTCACGCCTATACCGCTTGTAAAATCTATGTATTCCTTTCCGTCAACGTCCTTTGCAACAGCACCCTTTCCGCTTACCAATGCAGTCTGAAATCTGCCATAGGTGTGCATCATATACTGTTGTTCGTCATGTTTTATTGTTTCAAAGGTCATTTCAATTACACCCCTCAACTATATCTTTCAATTCCAACCAGTCATTTATTTCGATATATCCGTTCTGCAATGTCATCTTCAGAGCAGACTTTTCCTTAAATGTCTTTTTATACCATACAGGCTGTATGCCTGCATTTAACGCACCCTCTATATCACATATCGGATTATCTCCGCAAAACCATACTTCATCTGCATGAAATCCCGACTTTATCAGTGCCATTTCAAATATTTCCTTTTCAGGCTTCCTGTAAATGTAATCACTTGATGCTATCACAAATTCAAAGTGATTATTCGGCAATAATTTTTTGATATTTCTCTTAAGGGAATTTCCCGAAAGCATTATATTGCTTACAACACCCGTTTTTATATCATTTTCATACAGGTATTCAAGAAGATCTTCTATATTATCCGACGGTCTCGCAGACTTTACATTGTTCCAATATATCCATTCCAATTCTTCATAACTCATGTCAAATTCGATGTTGAAATATTCATAGATATATCTTGCAATGTTCACCCAATTTATTTCATACGGCTGACGAAAATTATTTTCATATCCCATTCTTACAGGTATTCCTTTAATAACTTCATCAGCTTTTGCCTGAAGCTCTTTTATCGTTATATTCAAAGGATTCTTTACGGCTAATTTCAGCAACGCTTCATTGCCTTTATCAAAACCCAATATCTTTTCGGTGATGATGGTATTGCCGTAGTCGAATAATATCATTTTCGGTTTATTCATTTTCATTTTCCTCAGTAGAACATAGTTCCGATACCCTCATCAGAGAACATTTCTATCAATATCGAATGAGGTATCCTTCCGTCAATGATATGAGCTCTTTTTACTCCACGTCTGACTGCTTCAACACAACACTCTATTTTAGGTATCATACCGCCTGATATGATGCCCTCTTTTTTGAGAGAAGGCACTTCACTGACATTCACGACAGGTATAAGTGTGCTTTCATCATCCTTATCCTTGAGAAGTCCTTTTATATCCGTCATCAAAATAAGTTTAGCCGCTTTCATTTCTGCCGCTATTCTCGCCGCCGCCAAGTCTGCATTTATATTATACACTGCACCGTTATAGCCGCCTGCAACTGTCGATATTATCGGTACATAACCGTTTTTTGTAGCATCCTCGATTATCTGTGTATTGACCTCGGTTATCTCTCCGACAAAGCCCAAGTCATATGCGGACGATTTTTTTTCTGCCATTATCATTCTTCCGTCAAGTCCGCACAAACCGATAGCTTTACCGCTGTGCTGTTCAAGCCTCTGTACAAGGCTCTTATTGACTTTACCTGCAAGAACCATCTGCACTACATCAATAGTCTCCTCGTCAGTAACACGCAGACCGTTGATAAATTTGCTTTCCTTGCCCATCTTTTTGAGCGTATCGCTTATTTCGGGACCGCCGCCATGCACCAACACAACATTTATTCCCACCAACTGCAAAAGCACTATGTCACTCATGACTGCACTTTTGAGTTCCTCGTTTATCATGGCATTTCCGCCGTATTTTACTACAATAGTCTTGCCCGACCACTTCTGTATATACGGCAATGCTTTTATAAGGACATTCGCCCTGTCCTGATTTGAAATATTACTCTGCATTTTGTCCATCTCCATTCGGAATGAAAAGTGATATACTTCTCACTCCTCACTCCTAATTCCTCATTTAATCAGGTTCTGTAATCTCCGTTTATCTTTACATATTCGTATGTAAGGTCACAGCCGTATGCCTCTGCATAATAATTTCCGTCATTCAGTTCGATAAGAATATCTATCTCATCTTCAATGAGTATCTTTTTTGCGACTTCCTCGGAAAATTCTATGCCCGCACCGTTCTGACATACATTTATTTTTCCTGCCGCAGAACTGAATGCAACGTCAACCTTACTGACATCAACATCACAGCCCGAATAGCCTATCGCACAAAGTACACGTCCCCAGTTTGCATCTGCACCGAACATTGCCGCTTTGAGAAGACTTGAGCATATAACGGATTTTGCAACACCCTTTGCATCTTTTTCAGTCTTTGCACCGCTCACCTTGCATACAAGGAGCTTTGTTGCACCTTCGCCGTCCTTTGCCATCATCTTGGAAAGTCCTTTGCATACAGCCGTGAGTGCTTCAAGAAATTTATCATAGTCCTCACCCTCGCAGGTGATTTCAGTATTCCCTGCAAGTCCCGAAGCCATCACCGAAAGTGTATCATTTGTAGACGTATCTCCGTCAATGCTCACCATATTGAATGTACAGTCAGCCGCTGTTTTAACAGCCTTTTTGATCATCTCCGCCGAAATTGCCGCATCAGTCGTTACAAAACAAAGCATTGTAGCCATATTGGGATGTATCATTCCGCTGCCCTTTGAGATGCCGCCGATCTTTACAATTTTGCCGTCAATTTCAGTTTCAACAGCGACCTCTTTAGACACTGTATCGGTTGTCATTATAGCCTCTGCTGCATTAGTGCCGCTTTCAAGGGTACTGTCAAGCTCTTTTACAAGCTGTTCCATACCCTCTGCAATAGGCTCTATGGACAATACCTGTCCGATAACTCCCGTTGATCCGACTATAATGTCCTCTGCACTTATATCCAATTTATCTGCAACAAGCTGACACATCATTTCAGCCTTCTGTATACCGTCAGCATTACAGGTATTGGCATTACCGCTGTTCACAATAACAGCCTGTGCATAGCCGTCGGCAAGATTTTTCTTTGTCACGGTGATAGGCGAGCTTTGCACAAGATTTGTTGTATAAACTGCCGCTGCCGTACATTTCACCTCGCTGTATATCAAAGCCAAATCCCTCTTGGATTTATTCTTTCTGATACCGCAGTGTATGCCAGATGCCTTAAAGCCCTTTGCAGCCGTTACCGAACCTTCTATAAATTTATAT
>CACXGJ010000056.1 GCA_902767125.1 uncultured Ruminococcus sp.
AGCAATACTGACTCTTAAAAATATAGATGAATGTTATGCTTTTTTTGACGATCTATGCACAGTACCCGAAATAAAGGCTATGGCTCAAAGATATGCAGTTGCAAAAATGCTCAATGACGGAGCAATATACAACAGGATAGTTGATGAAACAGGTGCAAGCACCGCAACCATAAGCCGTGTGAACAGAGCATTGAATTATGGCAGTGACGGATATGTACTGACGATAAAAAGAGTCAAAGGCGAGGAAGAAGATAATTGAGCTATTCGTATTTTGCGGAATATTATGATACTCTCACCGAAAATGCAGAGTATGACAAAAGAGCAGACTATTTTCTTGAGCTTTTCAAAAGGCATGGACATGATATGGGGCTGACACTTGATCTTGCCTGCGGAACAGGCACTCTTACACTTGAACTGTGCAGGAGAGGCATAGATATATTCGGCTGTGATATGTCGGCGGATATGCTCACGATAGCTCAACAAAAAGCTTACGAAGAAGATAAAAATATAATGTTCATCAAACAGAAAATGCAGGAGCTTCAGCTTTTCGGAAAAATTGATACCTGTATAAGCACTCTTGACAGCATAAATCATCTGCCGTCAGCAAGGGATGTTTTGAGGACTTTTCGGAGAGTCGGTGAATATATGAATGACGGCGGAATGTTTGTATTCGACCTGAACACAGTATACAAGCATAAATATATTCTCGGTGACAACTGCTATATCTATGACACCGAAAAAGTCTTTTGTGCATGGCAGAATGATTACCGTGAAAAAGACAACGAGGTCGTCATAACACTGGACTTTTTTGAACGTGACGGCAAGGTTTACAGAAGAACCTCCGAGCAGTTTTCCGAAAGAGCATACAGTGATGATGACATAAGGGATATGGCTGAAACAGCGGGATTTTCCGTTGAGGCTGTTTATGATGACATGACCTTTGAGGATATAAAGGAAAATTCTCAAAGAGCAGTATATGTATTTAGGAAAAGGAGAAATTTGAATGAGTGACAGGATAATGAGATGTATCACAAGCGACGGTGCAGTTATGGCGGCAGCCGTTGATACATCAGACTTGGTATATACAGGTGCTAAAATCCATCTTACATCGCCTGTTGCAACGGCAGCTCTCGGAAGACTTCTGACAGCAGCCGCTATAATGGGGAATCAGCTCAAACAGGATGATGCAAGCATCACCTTGAGAATAAAAGGTGATAACAGTGAAACAGGGGCAGTCATAGCAGTATCCGACAGTCATGGAAATGTCAGGGGCTATGTGGAAAATCCCGATTGTCCGACAGAGTATTATCCCAACGGTAAGCTGAATGTTGCAAAGGCAGTCGGAAAAACAGGCATATTGAATGTTATGAGGGATTACGGTACAGGTGAGCCGTATCTCGGACAAGTACAGCTTGTTTCGGGTGAAATTGCAGAGGATATAACAAATTATTATGCAACGAGCGAACAGATCCCTACTGTATGTGCATTGGGAGTGCTGCTGAATAAGGAAACACATGAGGTAATGCTTGCAGGCGGACTTTTGATACAGCTTTTGCCGGGGGCAGATGACAGCACGATAGACAGGATAGAAAAAAATGTCAGTGAGCTTGAGCCTATGACAACAATGCTTGCAAAGGGCATGAGCATAAAGGAAATATGCGAAAAGGCACTGAATGGATTTGAAGTTGAAGTTCTTGATGAAATGCCTATACAATATGCCTGCTCATGCAGCCGTGAAAAAGTCATAAATGCCTTTATAACTCTCACTGATGATGATATCCGTTCATTAGCCGATGAAAAGGGCTTTGCTGAAGCTGTATGTCATTTCTGCAAGAAAAAACACAGATTCTCCAAAATGCAGCTTGAAGATATAATAAAGCAAAAACATTCCGATGACTGAATAAAAAAACATCTGTCGGTGTAATATCGGCAGATGTTTTTATAAGTTTATCTTGTAGCGTTCTTGACCGTGTCACCGACATTGTCGGCAATGTTCTCAACAGTATCGCCTGTTTTGTCAGCGATATTATCGACGATATCCCCTGCATTTCGTGCAGTATTATTGACAATGTCCCCTGCATTTCGTGCGGCATTATTGACGGTATCACCAACACGGTTAGTGTCAGTCCTGTCATTGTAGGTTCGTCCATACCTGTCAACTACCAGATCATCATTATCGCCTATGATACCGTTACGGTCTGTGACCTCGCCGTTATTCGGCATACGGACATTGGAACTCTGATATGCCCTGTCCGCTGAAGTATTATTGGGCAGATCATTTGTATTTGACTTGCACGAGGCAAAGCTTACAGCCATGCCTGCGGCGGCAAGAACAGCAAAAATAGCTTTTTTCATTCTGAAAAACTCCTTTTGTAATTTCTTACACAAATATTATTTTCCGTAATCGGAATTATATTCGAGGAAATTATTTCAGATGTTTTATAAATAAATTTATTTTGAATATTGATATTGAATGCTTTAGATGATAGAATAAAAACAGCAAATTTATATAATAGTAAGGAGTGGAATTTTTTTATGTCAAATCTGATCATAACTATATCGAGAAGCTATGGCAGCGGAGGTCGTGTCATCGGAAGGATGCTGTCGGATAATATGGGTATACCGTATTATGACAGGAATCTGATATATCTTGCAGCAAACAGAAGCGGAATAGACCTGAAATATTTTGCACAGTATGATGAGGATATGAAAAAGAAATTGTTTGATGATATAATCCCATCAGAGAAAAATAAATATATTTCAAAGAATGAGATATATATGCGACAGGCAGAGGTCATACGAGATGTTGCTGATGAAGGTGATTGTGTGATAGTCGGCAGATGTGCGGACTACATCCTGAAAAACAGCGGAAACAAAATATTGAGAGTATTCATATTTGCAAATGAGATAGACTGCATTGAATCCATCATGAAAAAACTGTCTGTTTCAAAGTCCGAGGCAGTAAAGACCATAAACCAAATAAACAGACACCGTTCCGATTATTACAAATATCATACGGAAAAAGACTGGACAAGTGCAAAAAACTACGATATGTGCATAAATACGTCGGAATATACTCCCGAAAAGGCTGTTGAAGCAATAATGAAATATTCGGAGATATTCAGAACACTCTAAAATATCAGACAGCCGATATTTGCAGATACAAAGCAAATATTGGCTGTCTGAAGCTGTATAAAATGAAAAATTAATATTGAATAACGAATAATACAGAAACGCCCCTCGTACTTAATTATTCATTATTCAATATTAATTAAGCCCCTCACATCAGTGAGGGGCGTTTCTGGTGCGGATAACAGGACTTGAACCTGCATGAAATTGCTTTCATATGGACCTGAACCATACGCGTCTGCCAATTCCGCCATATC